>CAZOXJ010000023.1:2030-4995 GCA_964583325.1 uncultured Lentimicrobiaceae bacterium | reverse complement strand
CTCATGCTTGTATTATCCTCCTGCACCGACTGTATGGAAGGCAATGGCAAAATGGCTACCAGGACCGCAAAATTCAATGATATAACAGCTGTAAATCTCTCGATATCAGCTGATGTTAAATTAGTTAATGATTCGAGTGGTATCGTAAAAATTGAAGGGGAAAGCAATATTATTGAAGCAATAATTCTGGAGCAGAAAGGCACTTCGCTCAAAATCACTTCTAATCCTTGCTTTTCAGCCAACGAACCTATTACTATATCAATTCCGATGAAAAATGTATCGGAGTTATTGGTTAACGGTTCAGGTGACTTTACATCGGAAGGTAATCTTTCAGCAATCGATCTCGAACTGGGTATAAATGGATCGGGAAATATTGATCTGAATGTTAATGCAACAAATGTAAAAAGTAAAATTAACGGTTCGGGTAATGTTATCTTAAAAGGTGCCGCCCAGCAGCATAAAATTGAAGTAAACGGTTCGGGCAATGTAAATGCTCAGGATTTCCCGACCAGCAGTGTTGCGATAACAGTTAATGGATCAGGCGATTGTAATGTATTTGCTACCAAAGCCCTGGGGATTAAAATCAGGGGTAGTGGTAATGTATATTACGGTGGCTCCCCCGATATTTCATCCGATATTAAAGGCTCCGGATCACTTGAAAAAATTAAATAATTGAAATTACCTTAAATTGGCAGGCTGTTTAGTTCAGCCTGTTTTTTTATCTCTCAATTTATTTCGGTTGTTAAAAATAAAAACTGATTGCCATCGTTACTCTTACAACGTATTCAGAATAATATCCACTCAAATAGTACTGTTTGTGAAAAAATCTCCGCTCAAAACTTTAAGTTTAGTTGCTATTGGTTTGATTTTCAGTATTCAATCGTTTGCTCAGTCAGGGGGTACAAGCACTTATAAATTTCTGAATCTTACCAATTCGGCCCGTGTTGCTGCCCTGGGAAGTAATTTTCTGGCAATCTATGATAATGATCTAAGTCTTGCTTTGGCTAATCCGTCGTTGATTTCGCCCAGGATGCACAATAATCTCTCTCTGAATTTTACCGATGGTTTGGCTGGAACTAATTACGGTTTCGCCAGTTATGGATATGATTTTTCGAAAATTGGCAGTTTTGTCGGAACCATGCAGTATTACAGTTATGGAAAATCAGATAACATTGACGAATTTGGTGAGAATAATGGTCAGTTCAGTGCCGGCGAATATGCTTTTAATGTAGGCTGGGGACGCATGCTTGATTCGGTTTTTTCGATAGGGGCAAATTTTAAAATGATATATTCAGGTCTCGAAACATATAACTCATTTGGACTTGCAGTGGATGTAGCCGGAAGTTATGTGCCAAACGAAACTTTTGCTGCTTCTATACTATTCCGGAATATTGGCCGGCAAATTACGGCCTACACCTCCGAAGGTGTTGAGCCTCTTCCCTTCGAAATTCAGGCCGGATTATCAAAAAAACTGGCTCATGTTCCTTTCCGATACTCGGTTTTATTGCAGCACCTGCAGAAATGGGATTTACGCTATGCTGATCCTAACGCGCCGGTTGATCCTTTCACAGGTGAAGTAGAACAAGAATCCGGAATTGATGTTTTTGCCGATAATGCACTGCGTCATATTGTTATCGGAGGCGAATTTATTCCATCAAAGTTTTTCAGTTTACGGCTGGCATACAATTATCTTCGCCGACAGGAAATGAGTGTTGCCTCTCGTCCGGGAATGGTTGGCTTTTCCTGGGGACTCGGTTTAAAAGTTTCCAAATTCAATTTCAGCTACTCCAGGGCAGCTATGCATCTTGTGGGTTCTCCAAATTATATTACAGTTAGCACCAACCTTGGTGATTGGGGTAAAAAGTAAGTTTCAAATTCCAAGATCCAAATTCCAAGAACCAAGATTCAAGGGCTAACCCCTAACCCCTAATCCCTAAACCCTAAACCCTTTAATGAAGGTAACCATTGATCCGAATTCAGGCTTTTGTTACGGTGTAAACCGTGCAATTCAAACTGCTGAAAATGAATTGGATGCCGGTAATGAGGTGTATTGTCTTGGTGAAATAGTCCATAACCAGGTGCAAATGGATGAGCTTAAAGGTAAAGGCCTGAAAGTGATTACTCATGCAGATTTGCCTGATTTGAAAGGGAAACAAGTCCTTATCCGGGCGCATGGCGAACCTCCTGAAACTTTCCAACTTGCTGATAAACTGGGAGTAGATCTGATTGACGCGACATGTCCTATTGTTACGAAATTGCAGCAACATATTCGCGAAAGTGCAGCTTCAGGTGAACATGATACTATTCAAATAGTTATTTTCGGAAAACCTTACCATGCTGAAGTTGAAGGCCTGGTTGGAAATGCATCAGGAAAAGCGATTGTTGTAGGTAGTGAGAGAGATCTTGAAAATATTGATTTTACAAAGCCGGTACGACTGTTTTCGCAAACCACCATGGATGCAGAAATCTACCAATCCATCAGTGATAAGATTCAGCTGAGAATGACTGAAACCGGAAATGAAGACCTGGTGATAAATAAAAGTGTATGCAGGCAGGTTTCGGGCAGGGCACCTGCATTGCGTGTGTTTGCGGCCAATCATGATGCGGTAATTTTCGTTAGTGGAAAAAACAGTGCAAATGGGGCCTATCTGTTTGGCATTTGCAAATCTGTAAATGAACAAAGTTATTTTATCAGTACTATTGAGGAGATTGATAGTCAGTGGTTTGAGAATATGGATTCAGTTGGTGTAACCGGAGCCACTTCCACACCAGGCTGGCTAATTAAACAGGTTGCAGGATATATCAGTGAACTATAAAACATCTGAAAACTTTATTGCGAAACCTTGGTTTTACAAAAGGCAAAGTATAGAATTATAAACATTTTGTCATCATTATAAATCCTTAGTGTTTCTATGTGTTCTCAGCGCTTTAGTGGTTTTTAAATTACAAATCCCAAATCCCAAAT
>CAZOXJ010000023.1:0-1930 GCA_964583325.1 uncultured Lentimicrobiaceae bacterium | reverse complement strand
GTAAATCAAACATCGTAAATCGTACCTCCTACATTTCATAGTGTTTAAAAACTATTTCAACCTCAAACGATAGAATACATTAAATTTGTACACAATCACACAGTATAATCCACAAAGCACAGCCAATCCATCGTGTATCTTAACACCCTGAAAATCATAAATTTCAAGAATTACGGAGAGCAGGAAATGGCATTCTCCGATAAGATCAATTGCTTTGTTGGAAACAATGGTGCCGGCAAAACCAATTTGCTCGATGCAATTTATTACCTGTCGTTTACAAAAAGTTATTTTAATTCAGTCGATCAGCAGAATATCAGGCATGGCGAAGCATTTTTCGCGATACATGGTTCATATCACCGAACCGGATCTAATCCGCAACAGGTAAGTTGCATACAAAAGGCCGGTATTAAAAAGCAATTCAGGATTAATCAAAAGGATTATGAGCGGATTTCCGATCATATCGGGTTGTTTCCCTGCGTAATGGTTTCGCCATACGACCGAGACCTTATTAACGAAGGCAGCGATATCAGGAGGAAATTTATTGATGCTGTAATTTCTCAGTTCGACAAGTCGTACCTTGATAACCTGATCCGATACAACAGGCTTCTTGAACAGCGTAACAGCCTTTTAAAGCAATTTGCTGAGCGCCGGCGAACGGATCGCGAACTTTTGCTTCTGATTGATGAACAAATGATGGCGCCTGCAACCAATATCAGCGACAAGCGAAAAGAATTTCTCGAAGGGTTTGCGCCTATTTTCAGGCATTATTTTGGATTTATCAGCGGCGGCCTCGAAGAAGTAAGCATCAGCTACGAATCCCAGCTTATTTCAGGATCGTATCTTGATATTGTAAATGAGGCATTTATAAAAGATCAGTCGTTGCGATATTCATCGGCAGGTATTCATAAGGATGATTTTATTTTTAATCTCGGAGGATATCCCGTAAAACGATTTGGCTCACAGGGACAGCAAAAATCATTTGCAGTGGCACTGAAACTGGCACAATTTGATTTCACCCGAAACCTGATTGGTTTTAAACCAATTCTGCTATTCGATGATATATTCGATAAACTCGATCCGGCTCGCGTTCAGCAACTGATTCAACTGGTTGATAACGATAGTTTCGGACAGGTTTTTATTACAGATACCGAGCCTGAGAGAATAAAACGCACTTTTGAAAAAGCAGCTATAAATCACCGGGTATTTGAAATCCAGAATGGGTCTATTGATTTCAAATATTAAGAATCAACCAGGTTAACAAAACTAAATAGAAAAGAAGATTGTGAGAAAATCGAACGAAATACTGCTTAAAGATGCCATTGAGGCTTTTCTGAAAGAAAATAACCTGGATACCAAACTCAACGAAACCCGTCTGATTGGTGCATGGGAAGAAGTTACCGGAAAACTGATTGCCCGTCATACCATTCATATGAATGTGAAGGACAGGGTACTTTATGTAAAAGTAGATTCAGCAGCTTTGCGCGAAGAATTATCGTACCAACGCAGCAAGCTAATAGTAAAACTGAATAAAATAACTGGTATTGAGGCAATTGACGATATTAAATTCAATTAAGGAGCTTCATCTCTTACTAGCCCTTTTTGAGTGAGCCTGGATTTTATTCTATTTTATATTTACAGTCAGCATCTTCTTTTCCCCGATATAAGCTTCCAGTTTATCGCCAATCTTTACCGGTCCAACACCAGCGGGAGTGCCTGTAAAAATATAGTCGCCGGTTTTGAGAGTCATAAATTGCGAAACGTAAGCGATGATGGCCGGATACGAAAAGATCATCTCCTTAGTGTTCCCGTTTTGAACGGTTTCTCCGTTCTTCTTCAGGCTGAAAGCAATCTGCTGAATATTATCAAATTCCGTAACCGGAATAAAGCTGCTTACCGGAGCTGAGAAATCGAAAGCTTTGGCTTTTTCCCA
>CAZOXJ010000022.1:20345-29622 GCA_964583325.1 uncultured Lentimicrobiaceae bacterium | reverse complement strand
TTCGCTTCCGGTTTAAACAGCAAAAATATACTTTTCGAATCGTCCTTAACTTGCTGCAGCGAAATAGGCATCAGCAACCAGAAAACCAATCCGATAAGTCCGCCCCAAAGGAAAAATGCCGTAAAATGCATCAAAGAAAAAGAGATAGCTGTTTCGCTTGCCAGTCCGTAATAAGAGAACAACAGCACCAGCGTAGCTTCGCGCGTTCCGAAACCTGCTACAGATAATGGTATGATCGTACTCAGGCTCATGATACTCATAATAAAAACCACATCCATGTAGGAAGGGGTGAGATGCAGCGAAATCATAATAAGCCACGAAAAAGCGAAATACATAAAATAAGCTACCAGGGTAATGGCCCACATGGCTATTGTATTTTTGCCCAAAACAGCTTTAAGGCTTTCGTAAACAAAGCGGATAACCGGCAAGCGGTTGACTTTATTGTTTTTCAGAATCAATTCAAGAAACTTAATGCCAAATACATAGCCGAGAATTATCAGCACCAGAACTCCGATAGCATAATTAAGTCCGGGATAATCGCCAAAAGTTTTAAAGTAAAACAGCATTCCGGATAGCCCGAACCAACCAAGCATGGTAAAATCGAAAACCCTGTCGGAAACGATGGTTTTAAATGCCGAGTAAAAGCTGATATCGCTTTCCTGCCTTACATAATACAAACGCGCAATTTCGCCGATGCGGCCTGGTGTTACAATGCCTATGGCATCCGAAGCCATGAAAGCCGCAAATGCTTTATACGACGAATAATTTACTCCTTCGTTATGAATAAGCATTCGCCAGCGGTAACTCTTGATCCCCAACACTATAACAACGCCCAAAAGCGAAAGCAAAAAGTATCCGGTCCGGACCGAACGTAATGTTTCGCCAAAACCAACAGTATTAAATTCCACTTTCCAGAAAAGGAATAGCAGTATGGCAATGGTAACAGAGATTTTAATAATACTATTAAGCTTAATTTTCATAGTATACAGTAATTTTTGTGATCAATCAGCGACAGAACAGGGATCGTTTGGTTCAGCCGTTGTTTTTATTACGCTTAATCGCTCCGTAACGTATTGAAGTTATAATGACTTAACGATCAGGAGCAAAAATAATGTAATAAATTACATTTCCGAATAATTTTACTCATCCGAAGCATGATTTACCTGCCGGATACGTTTCTTCCTTTTGAAAAAACTCCAGATAATGAAAAAACAAACAGAATTAAGAAAGTAATACTTTGCGCTTAAGCGAACTATCTGGTGTTATATTAAAATCAATCGCTATACCATCAATTAGTGAAACTTCCGAAATAACTTTCACAAAACAGAAACATTGGATGAGCATCACTTTGTACATTTTTTTAGTTAATGCCCTACGGGCAATCATTTTCTTCCTGATTTTCTTTTATTTATATCAAAGTCCTACGGACTATATGAGAGGCACTGCTTAAACTCTATGCGCATAATCCACGATGGTCATAAGGTTAAATGTTGAAAGAATTTTCTGACTTTGTAACAAATAGGGAAGCTAGTTTTGAGTTTTTCAATTTGTGAAGTAAAACAGAGAGGTCTGTTTTACCGGAATTTGATTTGTTACATGCCAGGGAATACAATTTGTAATTTTACATAATAATTTTACAAACTGTAAAATAAATTACAAAAAAGCGAATCTGCAACCCTCTCCTGCTAATCAAATATTCCTATATTTGTGCGGTTTAGGACAAAACTTTGCCATATTTCGGAAAGAGGCAGGCTTTCCGAAAATTTTCCGGACAATTGATCTCAATCTATACCTATAGAAATGGCTAAAATATTAATCATCGATGATGACGCTATAAACCGTCTGATAATTAAAGAAGCTCTCCGGAGTGAGGGATATACGATTATTGAAGCCGAAGACGGGGATAGTGGTATCAGTGCTGTACTTTCGGATTCCCCTGATATTGTGATTACTGACTACCTGATGCCTGGCAAGAATGGTCTGCAGGTACTATCGGAAATAATCCAGATCAAACATAATTTGCCGGTAATTATTCTTACCGGCCATGGGGATGTTGGCCTTACCATCAAATCGATACAAATGGGGGCGTACGATTTTCTGGAAAAACCTGTTAAACCGGCACTTCTGAAATCAGTAGTTCACGATGCACTCAATTTACTGAATGTAAGCCGTAACCTCAATGGAGTTTTACCCGAAGATGTTTCGAATGATATTGTGGATACGCTCCTGGTCGGTAAGACGGCTCAAATGAAGGAGATTTTTAAAAATATCGGCCGCATATCGATGAACAAGGCCAATGTGATGATACAGGGCGAAACAGGTACCGGCAAAGAGCTTATTGCCAGGCTTATTCATTATTCAGGCATCACCCGTGAGAAACCTCTGGTAACTGTAAATTGCAGCGCATTGACTGAATCGTTGCTCGAAAGCGAACTTTTCGGACACGTAAAAGGTTCATTTACAGGATCTATACGCGATAAAAGCGGTAAATTCGAACTGGCAGGCGAGGGCACAATCTTTCTGGATGAGATCAGCGAAATATCATTAAATACACAGGTAAAACTACTGCGTGTTATTCAGGAACTGGAATTTGAAAAAGTAGGCGGCGAAAACACCATTCCGATGAAAGCCCGCATTATTGCAGCTACCAACAAAGACCTGGAAGAACTGATAAAGCTGGGCAGATTCAGGGAAGACCTTTATTACCGTTTAAAAGTATTTACCATCAATCTTCCGCCATTGCGCGAACGCAAGGAAGACATCCGCGATCTGATCATTCATTTCCTGCATAAACTAAACAAACGATTCGGCAAAAACGTAGTTAAAATTGGTGATGGCGTTATAGAAATGCTACAGGAACACGACTGGCACGGTAATGTGCGCGAATTGGAAAACACGATTCTGCAGGCCATTGTAATGTCGAAAGCCGATGTTCTGGAAAAGGATAATATCACCTTCATTACCCGAAAGCCAGCACCGATGCTCAATGAAACGGGTGGCGAAATGCAGTTTAAAACTATCGCCGAACTCGAAAAATACCATATAAAGCGTGTACTCGACGATTTGAAATGGAATAAAGTGGAAGTGGCCCGTTACCTCGATATTACAAGGCCTACGCTAAATGCGAAGATCGAGAAATACAATCTGGCATAAAAACTTCCAGACTTCTTATATTAAAGGAAAGCGGCCTCAAAAGGCCGCTTTATTTTATTTTATTCTTACAATAAATGCTTCAGTAAATCCCCTGTTTCGTATCACCGGAAGGAAAGCTTCAGCTTTGGCATAGTCCTCAAAACCGATTACCACAACTTTAAACATACCATCTTCTTCAGTGATAAAGATATCCCTGTTCAATCCATCAATCAGGCGGCTCCTGATCTTTCGTGCATTTTCTATATCAACATAAGCGCCTGCCTGTATGGCGTAGGTTCCGGGCAACGGGTTCGATTTCTTAACGCCTGTTATTTTTTCGCCATTGTCCTGCTGCGGCGGCAATCCGATGGTTGGCACGGCTTTAACAATGCCATCATCGTTCCGTTTTTTTGCCGGATCAATTTTTTCAATTTGCGAAGCTGCTTTTGCGGGCTCCTGCGCAACTTTATCAGGGATAAGCGTACGAAGAGTAAATTCGAGGTTTGTTTTGGCAACAGTAAAAAGGTTTCTCTCGAATTCAAAAGGAAGAACCGCCGGCGACGCAATCATATTGATCAGCTTCAGCTGGCTCGAATCAACCTTGGCAGTATAACTTCCTGTCGGTAATCCTTTGAAACTGAAATATCCTTCTGCATTGGAACGTGTGCGGTCAACCAGCGCTCCTGCTTCGTTGTACAAGGCAACAAGTATTTCACCAATTCCGGCCTGTTGATCTGCACCGGCATAATACACCATACCCGAAGCTTCCTTCAATCCAATGATAAAGGCATCCTTATATTCCCTGTTCCTGATCTCGGGCAGATACGCTTTAGCTTTTGCATATTCATCGAAACCTGTAATAATTACCTTGTACATTCCGCCCTGCTCCAGAATATAAACATTTGTGCCCAATGCAAGTATGAGGTGTGCCCTTACTTTCACGGCATTTTCGAGTACTTTGAAAGCGCCTACCTGTATGGCATAATTCCCGGCATAGGATTTAATATTTCCTGATTTATCACCATCATTGGCATTATCGGGTTTGGTTAATTCCGGAAGTACTATCTGGGGAGATACTGGCGCAGGTACATTTCCGGCAGCAGGAATTACTGTTTTGGCTGCCACTTCGCGCGATATTACAGGAACAGGCTGACGAACAGGAACTTTAGCAGCTTCTTTTTCAGGACCTAAGGAAGTAAGCCTGAATTCAAAATCGTCCCTGATATCACCATCAAAACTATGATTGATATCGAATGGGATAGCAGCCGGCGAAGCAACCATATTAATACGGCGCATTTGTGCAGTGTCAATTACTGCAGTATATTTCCCCGGAGGCAAACCAAGGAAACTGAAATATCCATCCGATTCGGAAAGAGTGCGGCCAGCCAGTTTACCTTGTTCATTATAGAAACATACTATTACCCGTCCCTGTCCACGCTCGCTGCCCGAGGCATTGAGGTACACCATTCCTGATGCTTCACCGTATACATAAACAGGGAGTTTTATTAATTTGAAGTTATTGGGATCGACTGTTATCCGCATGGTACTGTTTTTCAACTGCCAGGCAATATTATCAAAACTATTTTTATCGAATTCGAGGAAATACGAGGTGTATGGCTCCAGTTCGAGGATACGGATAATAGTGTCTTTTAAATCGTGTTCAATCCGGCCACCGGCGATATGTATGTTAAGACCGTATGCCATGGGCTCGTCAGCATCCTGAACACCGTTGCAATTCATATCGAGGAAAGGCATGATAGCAATTCCGCCTTTGCCTACACTTGTCCGGTTTCCGGCATGAAGGTATTCGGACTTACGGTCGTATATCAGGCTTCCCCGCGCCGATTGGGTAAAAGTAGTTGTATTATTGCTGCGTCTTGCCGTGAATGCCAGTTGGGTAAATGAGAAATCGTACCTGAAAGTAAATTCAAGGTTATGAATATCACTTTTAAAGTTTTTTTCGTAGGAAGCACTCAAAAAACCATTTCTTGTAACTTGTTTCTCGAGACCGCATTTAATGGATATCAGTTCCTGATTATTATATTCATACTGCATTTGCGGTATGAGCACAAACGATTTCGGCAGCCTGAACGAAAACGACAAATTGCTGTAAACATAAGGTTTTGCCTGATCAGCGAATGTTGCATAGGTGGTAAAATTAGTTCCGACCCCTTTCATCGATCCGGATAATAAAAACTCAGATGTTGTGTATTCCGATTCCGGAAGGATAATCTGGTTGAGCGTCAGCCTCGAATAAGCTGAAAAAGATCTTGCCCTGAAAGGCACTGATACTACTGCCTTCCGTTCCTGCAGGTAGTTATAATTTATTGCTTTCTGGCCCTTTTCGTACATCGTATAATACAATTCGAATTGAGTATTTGAGGGCAGTCGGTAAGTAAGAATAGCTTTTGAACGAACGCCATAGGTATATTCTCCTGATAATAAAAGACTTGATGCAAGCCGTATTGAAGTATTTACAAACGGCATCATTGGCCCGGATGTAACGGATGAAAGGTATTCGGCACCGGCACCAACAGTTATCCGGCTTGCAAGACCGTAATTGATATTTCCTCGTGAGAAACGGCTGAACACCGAGTCCTCAACAAATCCTGCGCTTGCGGTGTACTGCATTTCGCCGGCAGGAAGGAAATTAAATGGCACGGCTATATTCTGAACTTTCGAACGCTCTTCGCCCCAGGGACCGTAGAACTTTAACATAACTGCCGAATTGCCATAAACAAGCGGAACTTCGAACGTAAAAAAACCCGAAGCATCAGCAGTAAGGTAATCGACAAGTACATTATTTACATAGAGTTCAACTGTCCAGCCGGGCTCGGTACGATCAGTAAGCGTGTATGAGCCGAAGGACCTCCTGAAAGTAGTAGGCGCATTGGTTAACTGCACGCCAACCACCGGCGAATACAGGGAAGAAGTAGCCTGTGTTGCTATTTTACCGGCCATAACCTGGCGCACGGCACGAAAATCATTATTTACAAAGCGCCACAGATACTGCTGCTGTTTTTCCTCAAAAGGCTGGTTGTTATTAAAGAAAAGGGAAACATTGGCTTCGCCACCTGCAACAACTGCGCCAAGGGCAAGGTTCAGCCGGGTATCAACACGTCCGTTTACCTGTTGCATCGAAACCAGCGAATAGTCAGCCATCCCAAAGTGAAAAGCAGGGAACGTTCTGCCGATAGTCGTATCAGCCTTCACTTCGCCTTTGAGCCTGCTGATATTGGTACGCATCTGCTCCTGGCGCATTTCGCGGATAACGGGTAATTCGATTCTTGTATTCAGGTTCACACCCAGGCTGCGGAAATTGAAACTGCATTCCAAACCGAAAATTTTTCCAAAATAAATTGATTTCAGGTACAGGTTATCCAGTGTTTGGATCATATCACCCGGTTCAAGTTCAAAAACTTTATCCTGGAACGTGATCCTGTTATTTTGTTTATCAATTACATACGACGATTCCTGGTTGAGGAAAAATCCTGTCACGGAATCGAATTCTGCCGAAGCAATATTTCTTATTTTGAGGAAGGAGAAAAAATCGGAAACCGGAAGAAAAACAGTTTCATCAACGATAACCGCCGGAAGTTCAATTCCCCCGACACGGGGAACATTCAGGAAAACAGAGATTTCGTCATATTCAGGTTCATCCTGGCTGAAAACAGGTGTTGAAAAAATGGAAAGAAGTAAAAACATGCCCACAACCAAAATAATACGAGCCGGAATACTTTTGTATTTCTGGATTGTATAATCTTGAAAAACAGATGTTTGCTTCATTTCGGAGTATCTGATTGTTATTGCTGAATAAATGTAACCTGGAAAACCCCGCTGTATTCGCCGGGCGGATTTGCAAGCACTGAGCCTACCACGAGAGTTCCTCCAATAAATACTTCAGTATTAGGTGTTGTTGTAATAAAAGTGGATCCTGTGCTCGCTTCCCCGACTTGCAGCGTGAGAAAGCCCCCGTTGCTGCCGGTTAATTGCGAATCGGGACCGTTGCTTATAGTTATAAGTGTACCCGGTTGTGCTGCCACTTCGAAAAGGGAAGGGGTAACAACGGAGAAAAAGGTTGGAAGAATGATACTACCGTCGGCACTCCGGCTTCCCTGGGGGCTAACGGTAACGGTTCCGAGGACTCCATTCTGTATAAATGTGCCGAAACTCAAATGCTGCAAAGTACTCACCGTAACCACAATAGGAGTTGGAGGATCTTCCTGTGCAAATCCAGTTCCGGGTAGCAAAAAGCTGCAACCAAACAGAAGTAAAGGCAAAACAAATCTTCGCAGCAACGGGTGTTTTATATGTTTATTCATAATCTTTTCGTAATAAAACCTTTTCAGATTGTTTATTCTCACCCGAAACCAGGGTTACCAGGTAAATACCGGTTCCTTCGAGCGGACTGAGCTCAATAGTGACCTTTTTTGCAACATCCTTCCTTATTAATATCTGACCAAGCATATTAGTAACTAATAAATTTCCATTTCTGCCTTCCGGAAGGTCAACATTTATCTGCACAACGTCCTCCGAATGCGAAATGGTGAACATATCTCCGATAATGGTTCCCGGTGGATACAAGTCCATCAACGAAAAGGCAATAGCTAAACGATTGTTGTCCTCGCCTGCTTTCTGTATGAAGCGGTATTCGGAATTCTGCCTCAGATCGTGATATACATTTTTCTGTTTATCAATCAGATACAATTTAATGTACGAAGGAAGTTCACTGATATCCTGAGCGTTAAAAGTCACCGATCCATCTATCGAAGTTGAAATCCCCAGTGGAATTATAGTTAAACTGTCAACCGGCATTTGCATACCACTGATCGAAAGCTGGTTTAAATCCGGCGAAATACTATAAATATTTGGAACCTGGTGATCGGTATTTTTTAATTTCAACGCATCAAAATCAATATCAAAATCACCGGAAGCATACTCATCGAAATAAATAACTGCTGCGTCGCTGATCGCATTTTGAGTATCAAAATTTGCTGAAAACCTGAGAACAGTGCGGTAGTCGTAATAAGATCTTTTAAATAGCGGGTTCAGCATGGTTGTGCGCACCGTATTGGAAACGCCCAGTGTGGCACTTACCGGGAACGCGCCATCGGAAACATGCACGAAAAAGCCCTGCATGGAAGCAATAATATTATCGGCGTTACCGCTCGAAACGCCATTCACATAACTGCTGTAAACACCTGAATACTGATCGGTATTTCCGGCATTAAAGAAATAAATGGCATTATCGATTTCCGTTTTTGTCCAGCCGGCATTATCCCAGTCTATAGGTGAAGGATATGGATTACCCACCAGGTTAAATCCTTTGGTATATTTCCTGTTATTGTTAAAAAGCGAAACCTGCACATCTCCGTTATTAACGGTTCCCGTCATTTCGACAAGCGCCGGCGGTACCAAAGGACCAAAATTAGCGGCATAACCGGCTAAAGGCACAAGTGGATTTGCGGGGTTAACATAGTTTTGCCAGCCTGAGCGATATACAGTGAAGCCTGACGAATCATAACTGTTGTTTTCATCGTATTTGTAAAATGTCGGGAACGAAGCCGCAAGATCAACTTCGGTAGCAAATTCATTAACCGTTGCTGATTGAAATGGCGAGCTGAAGTATTTGTAACCGAATCCGGAAGGGAGATATCGCTGCATGGTAACATTTCCAATCACCTGTCCTGCACCTGAACCATCGATTAACGCTGTTTGCGATGCCGTTGAAATCAGTTTCAGAAAACCGTTTGTATTCAGGTTGCCAGATGTGGCTTTAAGAATTCCGTTAACATTCAGGCTTCCCCCGAGAGCAAGCCCGGAAGGGTTGTTTATAACCAGGTTAGCAAGTTCGTTGCCCGAAAAGGTATTAGCTGGAATATTCTGCGCTATACTGCCTTTCATTTCGATGGTTCCGTTTGCCGCAATAAAAGTTCCGCTGTTCGAAATTACACCGGCTATTTCGAGCGAATTGCCAGTAACCGCTACAGAAGATGCATTCTGAATGGTAAGATTGTGTGTTTTGCCGGTAACGCCTGACGAGAGCACCGGATAATTTGGTCTCCCGTTGGCAATGGTTACATCGGATGAAATTCCCGGAAGTAGTCCGCAAGCCCAGTTGCCCGGATTATTCCAGTCATTGTTA
>CAZOXJ010000022.1:0-20245 GCA_964583325.1 uncultured Lentimicrobiaceae bacterium | reverse complement strand
AATTCCCGGAAGTAGTCCGCAAGCCCAGTTGCCCGGATTATTCCAGTCATTGTTAACAGCTCCTGTCCACGATCCGTCAGGAACAATATCAATGGTTGAAGTTGCAGTTACAACTCCGCAACCACCCGAGGCTGCAATTGTATTTGTAACCGTAAAAAAACCGGATGAACTTGCAGCAAGATCAACCTGCCCGGTAGCAGAACTTACAAAAACCAATCCTGCTGTGGATGTAAATGTTCCTGCAACTCCTCCCCCGCTGAATGTCGGCAAAGGATTTGCAGCATTTTTGCAATAAGGGGTTCCTGTGTAGCTGAATGTAGCAACAGGAGCAGCAGTAATGGTAACTGATGTTGTTGCTGTCTGCGCCGGGCATCCACCTGTTGCAGCCATAGTATAGGTTACAGTATAAGTACCGGCTGTGCTGGTTGAAGGTGTAATTGCTCCTGTAGCCGGATTAATAGTCAATCCACCCGGAGATGCAGAGTAAGTACCACCTGCTGTACCAATGCGGGTAACAGATTGAGCTGTTGCAACAGTTTTACAGAAGGGCGAACCAGAATAAGAAATAGTAGCTGATGGAAGACTGGTAACCGTAAAGATCGCCGTATTACCAAGGGTTGGCGATGTTGTACAACTTCCTTCTGTTATACTGTTGATAGTTACAGTGGTTGATCCTGCATTAAGAAGTACTGATGTAAAAAATGATCCCGTATTGCCGCCCGAAACCACCATTGTCGTATTGGTTGCAGCCTGCGGATTGGTACCTGTTAAAGTATAATTTACAGTATACGTGGCATTTGGCATATCAGATGATGAAATTGTAATGGTGGAAGCTGTTCCGGTACAGGCTGCAGCTGCGGTTGTTGTAAAACCTGTAAGGCTAACAAATGATGTTACCGTTATAGCTCTGACTGTTGAATAGGCTGCTGCACAACTGCCCGACTGTGCAACAACCCGGTATTCCCAGGTACCTTCAGCTGTTGGGGTTTCAGCGAAAGTTGCATTGCCTCCATTGTTTATATTAGTCCAGCCAGCCGAGTTAATCTGTCGTTCCCACCGAATAATTGTACCCGTATATCCGGATAATGTCATAGTTCCGGTTGAAGCTCCCAGGCAAATTGGCGAATTGCCTCCGCCAAGTGTGCCGCCAACCGAAGAATTAACGGTCATGGTTACAGCGTTAGATGTAGCCGGATTTCCGCTGGTACAGGTTGCACTTGAAGTGAGAACACAGGTGATAACTTCTCCCTGCGAGGGGGTGTAGGAAAAAGTATTACTGCTTGATCCTGCATTTACTCCGTCCACCTTCCATTGATATGCCGGGGTTACACCACCGTTAACAGGTGTTGCAGTATAAGTTACTAAAGTTCCTGAACATACCGGATTGGCCGAAGCAACTATTGTAACGCTTACAGGCAGTACCGGGTTAACAGTCATAGTAACGGGTGCCGAGGTTGCCGGGTTACCTGTAGCACAGGTTGCATCCGAGGTCAGCACACAGGTAACTATATTTCCGCTTGTAGGAGTGTATGTAAACGTACTGCTGTTAGTCCCCGAATTTGTCCCATTTACTTTCCACTGATAGGATGGAGTTAAACCACCGTTAACCGGAGTAGCCGTGAAAGTTACTGAAGTTCCGGAACAAACCGGGTTTGCTGATGCTGAAATGCTTACGCTAACCGGAAGATTCGGATTTACCGTCATGGTAACCGGTGCCGAAGTAGCTGGATTTCCAGTAGCACAGGTAGCGTTGGATGTTAAAACACAGGTTATCACATCCCCGTTGACAGGAATATTGCTATATGTATTGCTGTTAGCGCCAACGTTAACTCCATTTAATTTCCATTGATATGCCGGGGTAGCACCACCATTAGTCGGAGTTGCTGTATACGTAACTGAATTTCCGCCACATACCGGGTTCGAAGAAGCAGATATGGTGATACTGACAGGTAAATCAGGGTTAACTGTGATAACGAGATTTACAGGTGTTCCGCTACATGAATTCGCTGTGGGTGTAATTATATAGGTAACGGTTCCGGCTGCAGATCCGGGATTAGTGAGCACCTGGGCAATTGTTGAACCCGATGCAGCTGATGCTCCTGTTATTCCACCTGTTATGGCTCCAATTGTCCAGCTGAAATTTGTACCCGGCACCAGGCTTGTAAGCGAGATGTTTGTGGTTGTTCCGCTGCAGATTGTTGTTGCACCAGCAGTTGTAACATCTGGTGTAGGATTAACCGTAACCGTAACGGGTTCAATATCTGAACATCCGGCAGCGGTAGTACCTTTAATATAGTAAGTTCCTGCACCGGCTGTTGTTGGTGTGGGATATATTACAGTTGCACCGGCATTGAGCCAGTAAGTAAAAGTGAGCCCTGGCGTTGAACCTAAAGTAACAGCGGCTTGCGTAAGATCGACAGTATTTGGGGAACAAACAGCTGCAGGTGTGTTAATTACAACTACAGGTAAAGGATTAATTGTTACTGTTACTTTGGTTCTTGTGAGGCTAAGACATCCGCTTCCTGCATTTGATTCGGCAAAATAGTCTCCGGACACGAGCAACTGATTAACCGGAAGTTGCGTGCCACCTGTTTCGGTAGTAAACCAGGTAACTGAGGATCCCAATGGTGGTGTAGCCTGCAGATCCGACACCACTGATCCATCGCAATAGTTTTGTAACGGGGGCGCAGTTGGAGCAAATGGCAATAAAGTAAAATGCACAAACACATCATCAGTAGAGATACAGGTTCCGCTGCTGATTGTCCAGCGTAACTTATATGAAACACCGTTTAGGCCTATAAACTGACTGGTCGGGCTGGTAGGTGTAATAAGTGTTCCGCCGTTTCCGCTAACAATGCTCCATTCGCCGGTTCCAACGGTAATTCCACCCGGATTTGCATCAAGGTTGGTAGAAGTAATTCCGCAAAGGGTTTGATCAGGACCAGCAACAGCTGTTGTAGGCACCGGGTTCACCGTAACTGAACTTGCATCAACAACCCCGGTTCCCAAGCCATTATTATAGGTGTATGCGGTAAGCTGATAAATGCCAGGAACAGGAGTCGGTAAAAAATATGGAACTGCAGATACTACTACCGGTATTTGAGCGACACCATCAACAGTATAGCTCAAAGTATAATTAAAAGGAATAGGGCTTGGATGTATGAATGAAACCGGTATTCCTGCATCACCGCATATCGGGCCTGTAGGATCAAGTTTTGCTTTTGGACGAAGGATACTGAGCGACGCAAGAGTATAATCGTTTGATCCGGACGAAGTTGCCAACGAATTGGTTGATGCAGTTCCATAATAATCATTGCCTGTGGCGGTGGACACAATTCTTTTCCACTCGCTGCCGGCAGTGTTATAATCAGCAATACTCATATCGCTTAACCCGTTCTGCGTTACCAGTGGGGTTATGTCGCTTCCCGGATCCCAGTTGATGTTAATGATAGATTTACTTCCCGCAACGGCTTTAACATTCCAGTATTCTTTTGAACTTACGCCTTCAAGCGGCGCCGCGAAACTGGCAAATGTCGGATTAGGATTATTATATTCAACCGTCCAGAGGATAGTACCGGTTTTGGATGCTGATAGTTTAATTTTGTTACCTGCAATATTCCCGATTCCTGACTGATATATCCCAACCGGGAAAAGAAAATCATCACCCTGGTTGATTTTTTTAGTAAGCGGGCCATTTATAAATGACAAACTGTTTCCACCTTCGGGAAGCACACAATTTATTGATGTATTAACAACAGAAAGACTTCCATAATTATAAGGCGCTGCAGGATTGGTATTTATCAACCCATTGGTTAAAAGCAGATTACCTTTTACCTCGATACTGCCACCTGTATTAACGGTTACACCGGCAGGATTATCAATTTCGAAATTATTGAAAGCATTTGTCCCCGTAAAATTACCCAAAATGCCCCCCATAGTCTGCAGGGAAGCACCGGCAAACGAAACAGTAGCATTACTTCCAGTGCCTGAATTAAATGCTCCCGAATAAATTTCCATAGTGCCAAGTATGGTCAGTTTCCGGTTATTAAAACTATTATCAAGAGTAGGCCCGTTAATTTTTAATGACTTACAGATAGTTAAATCCTTGAATGGTAAAATACGTGAGCCAGTTCCTGAAAAAAGCAGGTTAGGCACATTCGTATATAAATCAGCAATAATAGGGTAAGTGCCGGTTCCGCCATATTCAACAGTTCCGTTATTCACACAATCGAGAAAAGAGTTATAAACCCCTGCTGGAAACGAACCGGTTTCGAGGTATAATGTTCCGTCACCATTCACGGTTCCAAGGTTGTGTCCAAAATAAGGGGAAACAATTTTTAATTTGTTGTTGATGGTAGTCCGGTAAGCAGTACAATAATCACTGTTGGCTGTAACTTCGTGATCTACAATTACAATGAAACCATTCGGACCTCCATCAGGACATGGATAATTGGTTCCACCAGTTTGTGTCCAGATAGTTTTATCCGACCAGCTGCCATTTTTATTACTTGTATAAACAGGCACATTGGGAGGGAAAGCTTCAGCAATTCCGGCCGTATATTCACCGCCAAGGTTATTCAATCCCGAATAACTGAATGTTATTTTATTGGTACCCTGATCAACCGAATTGGTAAGGCTCCAGCTTGTTCCGGGTACTATTAACCTGGCAGCCATATAATCATCCTCATGGATACCCTGAACATCACTTTGCAGATATGTACAAACCAATGTTCCTGAAAGTCCTGTTACTCCTGAACTCTCAACCTCCCAAAAATAATTAAGTGCATTGGCAGGATCAATTACTGCCGGATGCTGGCTGTTGATATTATTAACCCTCACATAACCCACTGTATTATTAGCGGTTATGGTAAAAGTAACAGGAGTATATTTTCCGTCGGTACCAATCGGATATTCGAAAGCAGGCGATGCCCCGGCAGGGAAAAATTTACGTATGCCTACATCACTGAAAACTCCGTCGGACTTTATCATTTTCAAAGCACTGAATGGAGCTCCCTGAACTTTACTCTGCAAGCCTAACGACAAAAGGAATTTATTAATATCAAAAATACCCGTTGTAAGCACCAGGTCCTCTTCCATATTGATACTGTTTTCGATCCTTGCTCCATATTGGTTGTCTAACTCAAGCCTCCCAAAATTACCGTTTCCCGAAAGACGTTGCTCAATGGTGCCATTTAAACGAATACCTGTATTTGCAAGCGCGGCATCAGTGTATCGTGCATTATTGACAAAATTTCCCCTGAGTTGCATCAGGTTCGATCCAAGGGCAAGTGTTCCTGTATTAATTGTGAGGTTATTTAAAATAGTACATGGACTATTTACAGTGAGCATTGCACCTGGTTTAACCAACAGGTTGTAAAATGTTGTGGCCCCGGTGAGGCTTTGCGACCCAAGGTAAGAAGAGGCATTTAATGCCCCGAAAGTTGTAAGATTAGTGCCTGAGAGGTATCCGGGAATGCCCGCGCTATTTGTATAATTGCCGTTGAAAGTTGTGTTAATGCTGTTGGTATTGAACACCGTGTTTGTCCCGATTATTATATTGCCATTCAGTACGAGTGGACTTACCATCAGGTTGGCTGTTGCAGTATTTCCGGCTGATCCGGTTAAAGTCAGATTGTATAAAGGAATGCCGGCTTCAATCAGAAAATTTTGAGCCCCTGTTGTGCCGGGAGCCAAAAGTATAGTTCCACCAGTAACACTGCCGGTCTGTGGCCTCAGGTACAAATCGCCGAAGGCATTGCTTCCGCCACCGCGAACAAGAGTAAGTGTACCTCCTGACATGGTAAACCGGCTACCATTATTTAAAACTTCAAGTTTCGCATTATTTGCATTGGATGGAGCAATTGCAGTCGCGTTTCCTAAAATTGTAACTGAACCTCCAGTTTGAATGTAGCTTAAAATCCCCGCTGAATTGGAAGGGTCGCGACGAATCTGACCGTTAACAATCAGATTTCCATTTGCGATTTCAATGGAAGAAGCTCCGCCACTTGAGTATTGGATATCATTATGATTAGCAGCTGTTGTTCCATTAATACCTATCAAAACATTTCCGGTGAAATTACCAGTCAACTTAAGTTTCCCGCTGAGGTTAAGGATAGTACCACTTATTGTATTTGTTCCAATTGTGATAGTGGAATTTGTATTATCAATTGTTAATCCGGAAGTAGCTGGAATTACAAGGGGTGTACCGGTTGCAATATTCAGGTTACCGGTTCGGTTGTAAACGAATGTGCCACTCTGCAAAAAAAGCCAATTATCAGTTGGTGTTGTAAAAGTTCCCGTAATATTAACAGTAAGGGATGTGGCCTGCGAATTGCCTTTGTTTACATTTAACCGCTGAAAAACAGTTAGCGGAGTATTTAATGTATTGGTAATGAATGCAGGAGTATTTCCAAAAAAAGTTACCGGTAGTGTAGTAAAATTGCACTGACGTATAGTTGTTGTGCCACTGGCCATTGTTCCTACCGTATTATTGATGAGGCTTCCGCCGATTGATAAATTCTGACTGGTGGCACCACTATAAACCTGTATTGCCGAATTTGGCGCAACTTTTACATCACCATATACGACAATATTTTGCGTAATTGCAGCATTTCCATACCATATCAATGCTCCACCCTGTATGTCGAGATTACCATTTATTGTAATCGTTTTAGCAATACGGTTTACGGGGGCTGTAGGATAATTTGTGTTCCATGCAGGGCAAAACCAGGAATCTGCATTTTGTCCGCGTGTGATTAAATTACCATATATTGTTAAATCATTGTTCGGGAAAATAATGTTTGATCCGCCTAAAGGCGACAATATTAAATTACCGTACGAAAGTGTTCCGTTCGGCAACCAATAGGTAGTTCCGGCTGCAGGATTAGTCGAGTAGAGTTCAGTCGTTCCCAGATTGATGTTAAAATCCGAAAAATCTCCGGCTGGGAAAGCATAGGTTGCCTCTGAATTCCACGAAGTTGTTAACCTGAAATTTCCGTTTCCATTAGGATGCGATGTTACAATACTAAATTTACTGTTAGTGTTAAAGCCTATATCAAGTGCTGATCCTGATTCAATCTGAAGACTGGCACAACTCCGGGGGTCAGTATTATCAGTTGTATTATTTGTTGCCAGATATACTGAGTCTTTTTCTCCAATAATTACAATATCGTTAATTCCGGGAATCTGACCCGCGGTATTTGCAGTTCCGGTATTGTTGGTAAACGACCATGTATTCGAATTGCTCCATAGTCCGCTTCCTGCAGCAGCACCATTTATACGACTGTAAAAAATCCTTGGTGTTCCAAATGGATTGATTGGATCATCGTCGCCGGCAGTATATTCGCCATCGATATTTCCGGTAGTGGATAACCACGGCGCACTCATGGTATTGGTTGTTGTGTTTATGCTTGCATTTGTTCCTTTGGTCCAGGTATTTGTAGCTCTGTCGAAACGGGCCGGAACATAGTGATCTTCGGTAGGGTCAATTCCCGCAGTTACAACATCAGATGATGAATAGGAGTAACTGTGCGATACTGTAGCAGCCCCTAAACTGAAACCGCCACCCGATTTTACACGCCAGTAATAGGTTAAACTGCGTCCCTTTTCGGTGGTATTCGGATGTTCAATACCAACAGGAACTACAGTAATTGTTCCATAAGTTGCAGGAGTTCCGATAATGGAAATCGCAGCAGGCGTATATTTTGCAGGAAATGCTGCAGGAGCCAGTGTAGGTGCACCAACCGGGAAAACAAAACTATCAGATGTCGCCGAATACGTTTTTGTAACACCTCCATCGCCGGCATTGCCACTGGTTTGAATAAATTTATTCGCATCCACGCCGGTAATGGTGGCTGTAGCGCCAAGTAAAAGATTGTTGGTTTGCAGGTTCAGCGGTTTATTACCGGCACCTGAAAACGATAAAACACCGTTTACGCTAATATTTTTGAGTACTAATACAGCATTGGTTCCGGCTGTCGGTTTATTGAATTCAATGTTTTGAAAAACACCTGTGCCATCACCATCAATAGTTTGAACAACTGCATCGCTGTTCATAACTATCTTACCCGTTCCGGTTGTACTGAGATGAATACCTGCATTGTAAATGTTTCCCGAAACGTTTATAGTCTTGCCATTGTCATCAAGCCTTCCACTCAATATCGACAGCGAAACCGTATTGAGCACATTCTGGGTTCCTGCCAAAATCAGAGCACTGCTGGCTGGTTTACTGATTTTAAGTGTATTAAGCGTAAGGGCGCTTGCCAGATCTATAGTAAATGTCTGTGCTGTTAATCCGTTAAAGACAGTGCTGTTAGAGCCAGAGGTATAAGTAGTTCCATTAGCAATAGAAAAATTGCCTCCAATTGTCACATCCAGGTTATTGGTATTCAGCACACCCGAGTTGATAGTAAGATTCTGCAGTACATTAAGCGGATTGACGCTTAACTGAACTAACGAAGTCCCGCTCTGCCTGTCAACTACCATGTTACCAAACGAAGCAAGTGAATTTACAAGATAAGGAGCATCAGCCAGAACAGTTCCTGAAGTGGGAAGAAACTGAACAGTGCCGCCACTGACATTTATATTGGCTGTCGGACAATTGACCAGAAAAGCGTATGATGTTGCAGTGGTTCCGGTTACATCGTACACATTTATTGTACCACCCGACATAATGAAACCGTTGGATGCATTTGCGCTGATGTGCATAGTACCATACCCGGCAGTAGTGTTTATTCCGTTTGCTGCCCTCGAAGTATTTAAAGCGGGAGTAGCAAGGTGAGCCGGCTGGGTATAACTTACCGTATTCCGGAAACGGCCTCTCAGTATAAGCGTCCCGCCAGTTTGGCGGAATGTCGACAATCCTATAATTCCACCTTCGGGATTATGAAATTGCTTGGTATCAACAGTTCCGTTATTCAATACAAATTGCCCTGATGCATAACTCCAGTAAAGTAATCCTGCTGATTCGCGGGTTGACAAATAGCCATTGTTAACCTGAAGTTTACCAAGGATGGAAAAGCCGCTCACACTTCCTGATCCGGTATTAATACCATAAAGTGCATTTGATCCGCCGGTTAGATTATAAGCAACATTAACTTCAGTATAATCATCAGCGGTTGAAAGCACGATAACCTCGGTACCATCAAGTGTAATAGCTCCGTTAGCCGGAATGCAATAGTGCGAAGTAGCTGTTCCTGAAACAGTTGTTCCTTCTGACAATGAAGGGATAACTGTTAAACCCTGCAGCACGAGTGTTCCGTTTCGTACCCAAAGTGCTTTTTTGATATCAGGATTTGCAGTAGCCGAATTGGCGCTTCTTGAATTATTGGCTCCAAACAACCTGAAATTCGGATAATTATTTGAGTAAACTGTTAGCTTAAAAGTTTGGTCGCTCCCTTTATCAACAATTAAATTATAAAAATCGGTGGTTCCGTTACACGTGAGTAAATTATTGCTACTCCCTTGAAAATAAACAGTTGCTGCACCGGTAGTTGTAAAAGCATCGTATTTTGGTGCTGCCTGGTTTGTAAATCTTACAGTGCCATGATTGGTAAAATCGCCCAGAACTATTATCCTGTGGGTTTCGTTGTTATAATAGTTTAAGAATGGAGCCGTTCCGCCGTCAGCAACAGTTAATGGAGCATCAGTACCTGTAACCGTATTACCTGTTCCAACCGTAATAGAAGCTGAACTTTCGACAGTAACATTGCCTTTAATTGTTAATTGCCTCCTGACTGCAGAAGCATTATTAATTTGAAAAACACCTCTTGAAACAGTAAGATTACCGTTAATTATCAAATTATTGACCTGCCGGGCAATTTGTCCGTTATCATTAATTGTGAGGTGAAAATAAATATTCTGAGCTGCAGGCAGATCAAAAGCCCCGGGTGTTTTGTATTCGGTAGTACCGCCATCAGTAGTGACAAATGTGTTGTATGTTACAATCGGAAAGTATGCTGACTCAAGCTGCAAAGTTCCACCACCACGAAGTGCGGTAAGTGTGTTTGTAAATCTGTATGTCGATTGGTTGAGAATTCCACCCTGCTTTATTGTAAGATCATGATTGGTGGTAGCCACGTCAGCAGTTAAAGTAACAATACGGCCCGAAAGGATTACAACAGGATTATCGTTTCCAGGAATAGAAGCAACAGGACCAGTTGATCCGCCGGGATCAAAAGTCCAGGTATTCGGATTATTCCAGTTCCCGGACTGATACGAATAATAAGTCGCCAAAATGGCTGTGGTTGCATTGTGCGATGAACTAATAGGGCCGTTACATCCTGAAGCTGTTGCGGTTATAATACTTGTACCAGTCCATAAGGCACTAAAAGTTACGCTTCCCGTAGCCGGATCAATGCTATTTCCGCCCAAAATACTGGCAGCATCAAGCGAATATGTAATTCCGGTGCTGTAAGCTGCAGTGGCTGAATATATCATGGTTCCGGCTCCCTGCGCTCTTGTGGAATTGGCACCAAGCACAAAAACCGGAGCTTCAACAGCCGCTGCAACTGTTACTGAAGATGTAACTGTTACAATTCCGCATCCGCCTGCAGCAGGTATTGTGTAAATGACTGTGTAAACTCCCGGAGTGCTGCCAACAGGCGTAATAGCTCCAGTTAATGCATCAATATTAAGTCCTGAAGGTGAAGCAGAAAATGCTCCTCCTGTTGTGCCCGAAAAAGTAACAGCCCCAATGCCTGAAGTTGTGCAAAAAGGATTTCCCGCATAAGAAAATGTTGCCGTTGGAGCATCTGTAACCGTAACAATAGCAGCATCCGATTCATTAGTTGCTGTATAAGGATTTGGTGCAACATTGTTTCCACTCGTAAGCACAGCAGTGCGATACACATAAAATGTACCGGCAACATTGAAAGGCGCAACAGAAGCATCCGGAGTAAAACTTGCAGATGTAGCTCCGGGTATAATTGTTCTAATTCCTGCTGGTGTTGTGCTGTACGACCATTGATATCCTGTGCCCGATAAGCTTATTCCCGCAGGCAAAGCTGCGAAAACATCGCCGCCTATTGCTGCTCCTGTTCCCCCCAGGCAAATAGCTTGATTCGTATTGCTGCTCAGTATGTTACCAATTACTGATGTGAAGTTTTGAAAAACAACACTATTACCACCGCCATTTTCATAAAAATCATAAACCAACTCACTGTTTCCTGTTAGATTCATCAAAACCCGAGGCCGGGTTGTAAAACCCTGATCTGCCCAGTTATTGTAAATCAAAGAGCCATCAACGGTAAGCCTGCTTCCGTCGTCCGATCCCAGATCTGCCACATATAAACCTCTGCTGGTCGAATTCATTCTGTATCGCACCGAAAATGTTTCGGTATAAATTGACCGTGTTATCGCGTTTGATGTAAAATCGAAACAAGCAGCATTCCCGCCAAAGTTCTGATTAAAAGTTATTGCTTCATCGTAATGACCTGCATAATCGTTAAAATTAGTTCCGTCGTACACATGTCCTATCCAGGAGTCTGTTCCTGCAGCATTCTGATCATCTGTGGAAGTCATAACCACGGCAAGTGTTTGAGCCGGACCAGTTCCGCACACGTTTGTTGGAGTAACAGTAATGTTGCCCGATCCTGCACCTGTTGTAACCGTAACAGAATTTGTTGTACCACCGGCAGTTTGAGCCCATCCTGTTGGAAAAGTCCAGTTGTAGGTAACACCGGCAATATTTGTAACGCTATAGGTTTCGGATGAGCCAAGACAGGGAGTTCCGCTTCCGGTGATAGCGGAGGGTTGGATGGGAGAACACAAAGTGCCCTGAATAATTATATTATCAATTTCAGCCCGTCTGCTAGTTGCTATTACTCCATTATTAACTGAAGTATTTGATGTTTGAATCACTCTGATATCAATATCCGCCTGATTAGCTGCATCCGGTAAACTTATACCCGAAGCTACTGTTTGCCAACTCGTTGTAAGTGTGATCGAAGAGCCGGCATCTGTCCAGGTTCCGTCATTGTATCTGTATTGTACTTTAAAATCGCGTGGAGAAGCATTATTGTTTCCACGCATATCAGCCGAAAAAATAATTGAGTTATAACCTGAAGTTGTTATGTTTTCGAAAACATAACATTTTACATTAGAACCTGATGTCCAGTTTATTGAAGATGCACAATTTGTTGTATTTCCTCCATTGTTGAATGCGATGGCTGCATCGGCATTAATCAATGTTATCAGGTTAGACGAATTTACGGCAATACCTCCATCCGCTGTTGCATTGTCTGGATTATTGGGAAAATTCCATTCTACCAAGGTCACTTGTCCCGAAACTCCAAACGCTCCTGATACCAAAACCAGAGCCAGTATGAAATTCTTTAACGAACCGGAAAAACCGAAAGAGCCATGAGGCATCCTGGCAGGTGAAAAAAATACCTGCATAAATCTGTCAGCGTAAATTTTCATGAACCCGATACCTTAGGAGTGAATATGAAGATAAATACCTTTTGGTTTATAAAATTTGACAAACCTGTGGTAAAACAGGAATAAGTGCCTTTAAAAATATCAAAATATAATTTAGTTACCGATTGCAGTTCAGCCATATAGCTCAAAACGATTTTCTTTACAGCATAGGTTTGTGTGCCTTGTGTTGCAAAAAACAGGGAAATCAGCAAAAAACTGGAATATCTTCCGGAGAGTATAAATACGATCGAAAGGGCAATAAGTAAAGTTAAAAAAACGAGTATCATTATAGCTTAAGTAGAGTTAGTCAAAAATCCGTAACAGTATTTTACTGTCCGATCAATTCAAAGTCAATTCAGCTTTGGCAAGTTTTTCGGACTTTGCATCCGATTGTGTTGTATATTCAACCGTTAATGAACCTTTGCGATAATCAATTTCTGGCAGTCTTTTTAAATCGAGCTGAAAACGGCGTATGGTATTCGGAGTATATACTGCTATACCCTTAACAATTCCTACTTCAGTAGTTTTTCCTTCAGGAGAAGTATATTTCACGGAGATATCGCCATAAACTGACATATTTCCGGTTCTGTTAAAAGTCATTCTCAAGCGGGGCAGGGTATCATTAACCATTTCGACAGCAAGATCATTCAGTGTGACTTTAGTTGTCGATTCCCCTACCCTGATGATTACAGGTATCGTGATTCCAAAGATCGGGATCAGCTGAACTGAAATTCCGACTGAATCTTTCCGGGTTTCTTCGTCGCCCAGGGCTTTTTCCATCGGAACAGCGCGGAAGTAAACATGCGAACGATATTCACCTGGTGTTAAAGTATTTGTTTTGGTAAGTTGCATTTTAACCACCTGTGCTTCATTAGGTGCCAGGGTAACTGAGCGCGGGAAAAACCGGATATTTTTATCAGCAAAATTCTGTCCCGGATCCGGTTCAGTTATCTCAACAAATGAGCCGTCCTCATTCATGCGATATTGAATGATGGAAACGTTATAACGGGCTGTGTCTTTACCAGTGTTCGCTAAATTTAGCTCCTGGGTTTTCACTAAGCCTTCAAATACTACACGTCGGGGTGTAATAAGCAAATTTCCCTGTGTAAATGCTTCTAGCGGCAAACCGCTCAGACAAAGCACAAAAAAAGCTGCAACAACAGCATTACGCATAACCTTACCGGCCGAAAATTGGTTCATCATCAGGACTCTGATTCTCATGGTTTTTTATTTTTTCAAAAATTTAAGGCTACTAACCCTAACTGATGCAAAGGTTAATGACTCTATGAGCCATTTGTAATAGGGAAAGTTTGAATTAATTGCAAATCTACTAAAGAATTGGATGTTATCATTTACTTCTGAACACTAAAACCATAAAAAACAGAGACGAAAGGGCAAAAAAATAGCAGAATACTTGTAGTTATTCTGCCCGGATATTGGATGTAAGTTTTTTAGTGGCGGGATTTTGTAATCTAACGAACTCTGAATTTTACTTTGTGTAGGAATTTATTCAAAAAAGAATTCCTGGAAATTGTATTGAGTTTATAATTTTACAAGCAGCTCTTCAGGTAAATATTTTACAACTGGAATAATATATATTATTGATTTCCATATTTTTAACCTAGTCGGGAAGCTTCAGAATAGTGGAGAGGGAATAATTTCGATTGAACCTAAAAAAAAAAATTGTTGACAGCCGGCTTAGTTATACGAAAATGTAACGAAATAAGTGCCTGTATAAATGCCTTTGGGATTGTCATTTACGCTTCCAACAATCAGTGTTGCGCCAATTTTCACTTCCTGCGAACCGCCGTTAAGCATGCCTATTCCAATTCCGGGAGCAGGAATTGATTCCCAATCAGTTACCATCATGACTTTAGACCCGGTGCTGTTGGTGAGCAAAGCTTCACCTGCCGGAAGTGTAATGGAATACGTTGCCTGGTCTTCGCCTGTAATAACGAAACTTCCGGCACTGTGTCCGCCTCCGCTGAGCACAACACTGCCGTTAACGTAACGAACTCCATCAGGCGTTAAGCGGATTTCGCCGCCATTGGTCTCAGGTGAAAATTTTCCGAAGCTAAGTTGTGAGGTTTCAGTGGCAGTAAGCGCTTCTATTACTTCAGCAAATACCTGGGCTGAAACACTTACCTGCGCACTAATTTTTGTGGTAGATAGCCCTGTTAATAAAATCAGGGTAAAAAATCTTAGCAGATTCTTTTTCATTTTGAAAATTGTTAAGTATATACAAGTTATTGGAAGTCAAGCGAAATAGTTAAAGTATTTATCCAAAAAAAACGCTGCACAGGGCAGCGTTTTTTTGGATAAAAAATATCTTAGTTGTAGTTAACTGTTACTTCGAAGGGAACTGCTGAAGTATAAGTTCCCGGTGCCTGTGAAGCATCAACATTTAAAGTTGCACCAACATTTACAGTCTGAACACCCAAAGCATCAAGTGTTCCGGTAGTAGCTGGGAAACTTGTGAAGTTATCAACAACCATATTGTCAGTACCTGAAGAAACAGTAGTTGATGTGCTTGGAAGAGTAATTGCATAAGTGTAACTGGGCGTACCTGTTACATCAAAATGGGCCGCGGTTACTGTACCGGATACAGCAGGAAGTGTAACACCACCAGTAATTGAGCGTGAAGCATCAGGAGCAAGAACAACGGTACCAGGTGTTGCACTAACAGCTACATTTCCGAAATTCAGATCCTGGGCTTTAGTAATTGCGATAGGTGAAACAATTGTTCCAGTGGCAGTGGCAGTAGCACTTACTTGTGCAAACGAGCTGGCAGCGAATCCGAGAACAACAATAGCGAGAACGAGTAATTTTTTCATGTTTTTCATTTGTTTTAATTGAGTTTTAGTGAGTTTTTAATGTTTGTTTTTTCGAGTTTGGGGAAAACTCTTGCCAAATTCATGCCAAACCTGATTTTCGGAAACTCAGGGGCACAACAAACACCATGGTTAAAAATACCATGTACCTCAATTTCAAATATTTATTTTAATTAAATATTATTAAATTTTTTTTTCACGCATACAGACGAAAAAATATTTTACACCACAAGTGTGAATAATTATTTTACGTTTTGTAAAATAAAATAACTGGCGATGTCTAAAATGACTCGTCCATTTCAATCTCATCCGGTATAAAAAAATATCAAAAATTCCAGCCCTTTTAAGCAGGAAAAAAGAATGAAAATCTGATATCTGAAAAAAGAAAATCAGGCGATTTTACTCTCTCCAACTAAAATAAATTAGTAATTGCCTTTAAATTTTGCATCAGTTATAGGCAAAAACCAATGTGTACGAACCCTGGTATACCCCTTTGGCCTGGCTTGAGTCCAATGTGGCACGTCCAATAAGTTCAATGTTTTTTATTCCATCAACCCTTTGAATATCAATTCCTTCAGAATTTCTTGCCAATGGTTCCAATATAAAATCGTTTCCATTTCGATCAAGAAGCAATGCAGGCTTAAAAGTGACATTACAAGCCACATTTTGCCCGGAATTAATCCGGATTGTTCCCATTATTATGTTTTCAGCGCTGATTGTTCCATTATTATCAGCAGTTAACTCAGTGTTATTAATCACAAATTCAGTTGACGCAAAGGAAGTTGCACTAACGGATTCAACTACTTCGGCTGAAATATGCCCGATAGCAATAGTCTGACTATTGGCTTTCACCGCACAAAAACTGCACAGCACCGTAAAAGCGAAAAAGTAAGTCAGCGTTTTCATTATCAAGGTATTATTACTTTTATTCCAGGCTTCATATGTTGTTGAAACTAAAACACAAACATCATTCTATCTAAATTCCTGCTTTCATTTTATTCCACGGAATTGAGATTCTCTCCAGTTTGAATTTGTCAACGATACAACTTACGTTTACAACACAATATGTTTTTTTAAGTAATCTTTAATTGTCCGCCCCAAAATCCAATGGGGAGAATTGCATCAAAAGTAGATCGAAAGCCACGCTTTTAATGTAAAGGAACTAACCCTTTTGCTATAGATGGTCATAGAATAATTTTGTAGCTGAAATAACTACAAAATATGCTATAATACTTATTTACAATGGCTTATAAATTGACTAACATCATTTTACTGGTAAAAAACCAATCAGGATCAAACGGAGAATATACGATGCCTACTTATAAGAAAATCAATAACCGCATAAAAGGATAAATACCAAATCAAAAATCAGCTCGATAATTTCATCCTCATCATTTATAAAAAAGAGAACAAAAAAAAGCCCCCGAAGAACTCCGGAGGCTAATTCAAAATAAAATAAATGACTATTTAATTTCCCAGGTGTCACCGCTATTTAGCAGGTCGTCAACACAAAGGATTTTACTAGTTGCTTTAGCTTCAGCAATCTGATCTTCAACCATATCGTCGTAAGTCGGGTACATAGCCGAACGAATAACTCCCAATGCAACCGGGAAGTGTGGCGGGTACATTTTTGCCAACATAAGATGAACACCAGGATCTTGCTGATATTGATCATGAACGAGCAGATCGTCCTCTGTAATACCGTTTTCACCCAATGTTACCACTTCGAGTTGTGTGCCGTTTAGACGAATTCCTTTATCGCGGTTTTTACCAAAAATCAAAGGTTCGCCGTTTTTTATATGAATCTGCGAATCATCACGCACTTCTTTATCGGTAACCGCGTGATGGGTTTTATCCGCGAAAATGATACAGTTCTGAAGTATTTCTATCACAGAAGTACCATCGTGGCGGGCTGCTTCGAACATAACTTCGGTCATTAGTTTCACATTGGTATCCACTGCGCGGGCGAAAAACGTCCCCTGGGCTCCAAGCACTAGTTCGCCCGGATTAAAAGGATGCTCAATTGTTCCCTGTGGCGATGTTTTGGTAACACTCCCCATTGGAGTTGTAGGGGAATACTGGCCTTTGGTAAGACCGTAAATCTGGTTGTTGAACATCACGATATTTACGTCAATGTTACGACGTATAATATGTATAAAGTGGTTGCCGCCAATGGCCATCGAATCGCCATCGCCGGTAGCAATCCAAACACTTAAGCGAGGATTTGCAATTTTAATACCCGATGCAATTGGATTGGCTCGTCCGTGAATTCCGTGGAACCCGTAAGTATTTACATAATAAGGAAAACGCGAGGAGCATCCGATACCGGATACCATCATGAAATTTTCCTTACGGTAACCAATTTTAGGAAACACGTTGGCAATGGAAGCGAGAATGGCGTGCGCTCCGCAACCGGGGCACCATTTCACCATCTGGTCGCTTACAAAATCGGCTTTGTTAAGTTCAACAACCGATCTTTCTATGGTTTTATTTGGAAATTCAAACATAATTTTTACCTCCTAAAGCATTTCGTTAAACTTATTTACCAACTCGGTTACCGTAAACGGAAGCCCCATTACCTTATTATACTGTGTATATTTAAAGTCGGGTTCTTTCATCCTCAGGTAGTTAACAAACTGCCCGCTGTTAAGTTCACAAACTATAATTTTCTTGAAGCCTGATAATACCTCGTGTGTATTTTTAGGCATCGGCATAATATGATGGAAGTGTGCAAGACTAATCTTTTTGCCTTCCTTCTGTAATTCTTCCACTGCAGCCTGGGTAGTACCGCGGGTTCCGCCCCAGCTTACCACAAGCACATCGCCCTTTTTTGATCCAACTATGCCTTGTTCAGGGATAAAATCAGCAATTTTTTGAATTTTAGCCTCACGCAGATCTGTCATTAGCTGGTGGTTAGCAGGATCGGTACTTACATTACCGGTAACATTTTCTTTTTCCAACCCTCCGATACGATGACGAAGACCTTCGGTTCCGGGAATTGCCCATTGGCGAACAAAGGTTTCCGGATCACGCTTGTAAGGCTTATAATCTTTATCATTAGGCTCAGCCATTGGCGGGGTAATTGACGGAAGATCAGCTACTTTCGGAATACGGAACAATTGCGATCCGTTACCCAGCGATCCATCTGTCAGCAACATAACGGGAGTCATATGCTCCATGGCGATTTTTGCCGATTCGTAAGCATAATCAAAACAATCGGCAGGTGTAGAAGCCGCTATTACAACTAAAGGAGCTTCTCCATTTCGGCCGAACAATGCCTGCATCAGGTCGCTTTGCTCACTTTTGGTTGGCAATCCGGTTGAAGGTCCGCCACGCTGAACATCAACAATTACTAAAGGCAGCTCCGTCATAACAGCAAGACCAATTGCTTCACTTTTCAGCGAAAGGCCAGGACCTGAAGTAGTTGTTAAAGCGAGTGATCCCGAATAGCTTGCACCTATTGCTGAACAAATACCGGCTATTTCGTCTTCTGCCTGAAACACTTTTGCGCCCAGTGATTTGTGCCTGGCCAGTTCAATCAGGATTTCAGTTGCAGGAGTAATAGGATACGATCCGAGGAACAAAGGTCTTCCCGAACGCTCCGAAGCTGCCAGAAAACCCCATGCTGTTGCAACGTTTCCGGTAATATTACGATAACGGCCGGGAGCCATTTTCGCTTTGGCGATATGATACGATGAACCGAGAGTTTCAACAGTATCAGCATAGCTGTAACCTGTTTCGAGAACCAGTTTATTAGCCTCGATCATATCCGGTTTTTTCTTGAATTTAGTTTTAAAGTACGAAACCGTCGAATCCAGGCTCCAGCTGAATATGTGGTATATAATACCCAGAGTGAATACATTACGGGTTCGGTCAGCCGTTTTGTTATCAATTCCCAACGGCTGTAAAGCGTTGCGGGTAAGCATGGTAACAGGAGCTTTCACCAGGTTATATCCCTCCAGGCTATTGTCTTCCAGCGGGTTGGTAACGTATCCGGCTTTTTTGCAGGTTACATCATCAAAAGAGTCGGCATCAACAATAATGGTAGCCCCGGGGCGTGTCCATTTTAAATTCGATTTCAGAGAGGCGGGATTCATCGCAACAAGAATATCGACAAAATCGCCGGTAGTCTCAATTTTCTTTCTCCCAACATGTACCTGGAAACCTGAAACACCGGCAATAGTGTTATGCGGTGCGCGTATTTCGGCAGGATAGTCGGGGAAGGTAGCCAGGTCGAGGCCCTGAAGTGCGGCAGCATCGCTGAAAAGTGTTCCGGCAAGTTGCATACCATCGCCTGAATCGCCACAAAATTTTACAACAACATCTTCTTTCTCGATGAAGTTCGTTTTTTCGCTCATGCTTTTATTTTTTGAATGAATAACGTCACAAAGGTATAAGTTTTTAACAGAACAGTAGGTTAAAATCTTATTTAGATAAATTCTAAAAAGACCAAATCAATTATATTCATCTATTTGATAACCTGAATTTTACAAACACGCACAATCCAGCAAAAAGTAATATGCTTTTAAAACATAAGTTAAAAACAGGTTAATATTTTATTTTAAACACACGATAACCAGAATACTACTTATATTTGCAAAGTTAATTTTAAACTCCCTAACAAATGGCTTACGTTATTACTGATGACTGCACCGCTTGCGGAACTTGCATTGACGAGTGTCCGGTTGAAGCTATCACCGAAGGTGATATTTATAAAATCGACGCTGATATTTGCACCGATTGCGGTTCCTGCGCTGATGTTTGTCCGGTTGAAGCAATTCATCCTGCATAATTTCACCAGATACAAGCAGAATTAATGAAGCCTGTTCGTTAGAGCGGGCTTTTTTATTTGTAGCAATGCGTTTTGGAAGGTTTAAAAAAGTAAAGAATTCATATAGCGTGATTCTTTTACTCTGAGCAGATTACATTTTTCTTAAATTTGATGCACTTTCGGTTTGTATATTAAAACCTAATACTATCAATCTTATGAAAACAAC
>CAZOXJ010000021.1:0-30815 GCA_964583325.1 uncultured Lentimicrobiaceae bacterium | reverse complement strand
TGTGGAGTCCTTACCGGTGCTTTAATTTTTGGCATGGTTTCTTATTTTGAATTGTGAAAACCGGGCGCTAAGCGCCATGATTCAATTGATACTTTTGATACTTTACGCTGACCTTATTTGGCTTGCGCTGCAAAGGTCTGAGTAAGACTGAATCCTGCTTCGTCAATTTTATAAGTCATACCATCAATCTTCGTCGAGAAGTAGTTGTAGAAAATGATAGCAATTGTTGAACCTGTAATACCAAATGCGGTATTGATAAGTGCTTCCGAAATACCGGTTGCAAGAGCAAGAGCATCAGGAGCACCAGCTTGAGCAAGAGCGGCAAATGCACGGATCATACCCAATACAGTTCCAATAAGACCGATAAGTACGGAAATGGAAGCGATGGTTGATAAAATAACCAGGTTACGCGACATCATAGGAAGTTCGAGAGCGGTAGCTTCTTCAAACTCTTTCTGCAAGGAAACAAGCTTTTGATCCTTATCAAGTTTGGTGTCCGACTGAAGTTCTTTGTACTTAATTAAACCGGCTTTCATAACATTGCCAATTGAACCTTTTTGTTTGTCGCATGAAGCGATTGCCTGATCAATCTGGTTATTTTTCAGGTAATTCTGAAGGTTTGTTACAAAAACGTTAGCAGCACCGGTACCCTGAGCTTTGCGAAGGGTTAAAGCCCTTTCGATGGTGAATGTCAGAAGAACGATAATTAAGGTAATAAGAAGAGGAACAATGTACCCTCCTTTGTAAACCATTGCAAGGTAGTTGCCCGGAATCGGATGCCCATCAGGATTGCCACCTTCAAAGTTAACAGGATTTCCTAATACATAAAAGTATATCAGGAATGCGATTGCTAAAGAAATCAAAATTGCTCCAGTTGCGAAAGCTGAACGTAAAGTTTCTTTCAACGATTGACCGTTTTTGCTCATTGTTAATAGGATTTAGGATTAGTGATTTTTATTAATTGTTTGTTTAGATTTTGAGTGTAATACAATGGCAAAGGTAAAAGATTTTATGGTTTAAAAAAGTCTTTTCTTGTTGCCACAGTTTTTTATTTCAGTAGAATAACATCCTAATAAAGTGTAAAAACTAGTCAGGATGTTATATTTAGTGAACTATATTAAGTTTTTATTATTCTGGTTTTATTGCTGCTGATTTAAATTCCGGACAGTTTTTCTTTAAATCATTTAAAGCACTTTTGGCATTTTCATTAGCAGGATCAAGGATGACAATTTTGTCCCAGTATTTCAGCGATTCGCAATATTGCTTATTTACGAGGTAATAGTATCCTAAATAATTGTAAGCTTCGAGAATATCTTTACCGTATTTAACTGAATCTATACTCGCCTTCTCAATCAGTTTTTCATAAAAAGGTTTTGCAAGTCCTTGCTCTGTATCAGGGTCTAAATTTGAATAAACCCTGGCCCGGAATAGATACGCCGGCTCAAAATCCACACTCATCCTGTTTACCATTGCAAAAGCAGAATCGGCTTCAGCCCAGTTCTTTGCGTCAAAATAGGCTCGTCCCATTTTATAATAGTCGTTAACACCACCAGTCGAACTCTGGATTTTTAGTTTATAGGTATCTCCTGCTTCCTGATGCCTTTTTGATTTAATATAGGCTCCGGCTATTTCGCTAAGAAGGTCCATGTTTGTTGAGTCAATCTCAAATGATTTTGTCAGATTGATGATACCGAGAGAATCCTGTCCGTTTTTAATCTGAATACGGCCATAATAAAGGTAATCCTTCGAACTGACTTTTTCAGCAGGGGCATTTTTGAAGAATTTCGCAATGTAGTAATTAGCCTGCGGGTATTGCTTTTCTTCATAGTAGGAATAAGCAAGTGCACGGTTGAGGTCATTGTAGGTTACTGAGTCGGTTGCAAGAATCTGCTGTATCTGAACTATAGCTTCTTTATAATCCTCGGTCTGGATGAGCATATTGGCATACCTGCGCTTTGCGGCGATATTGCTGCTGCTCAAATCAAGGTATTTTTTGAAATACTTTTTCGATTCTTCAGGTTGGTTCGTTTTAGCATAAAGGAAACCCATTTCGAGGTATGCCGGTGCAAATGAGGGGTCGATATCAAGTGCTTCCTGATAATATGACAACGCATCGGGATAAACTTTTATACGGGTATATAACTGGCCAAGCCTTACGCGCGCCCTTGTTGACTGAGGCGAGTAATCCTGCGATCTCTTATAATTCGCTGCTGCCTGGCTTCCGTTGTTAAGCGTATAAATATAGTAGTCGCCACGAATAAGGTATAGTTCCGGGTTTTTATTATCGAGAGACTCAGCCTTCCTTAAAAGGTCAAAAACCATTCCGCTATCCTTGCTTTCAACCTGAACATAGGCATCAGCAACGCGAATTAATATAGTAGCCTGTTCAGGTTTAGGGATAGTTGATTTTACTTTTTTTGCCTGAATAAATGAAACATAGGATAATGCTTTGGCAAAATTTTCGAGAGCCACAGGATTATTTTTTTCAATCAGGGCAACTTTTCCAAGACCTACGTAGTTTAATGGCTCGTTCGGATTTGCGGTAATTCCGTTTTTATACCTTTCGAGTGCTTTTTTTGCTACTGATTCGAAAGGAATATTAACCGGATCAATAAAATAGGATGCCAATTGATTCTCGCCGCTGTAATACCAATACTTTCCGTTAGTCGGATCACTTTTGATAAGTGCGTTGAAAGCATCGTCAGCTGCCTCAAATTGTTCCTGGTAAGTCATGTTGAGTGCCGAGTTCAAATCTTGCCCGTTGGCAATTCCACCCATTATCAGCAATGATATTCCTACTAAGGTCTTTTTGATAATTCTGGTAATTCGTAACATTTTGTTTCCTCCTCTATAAATGATGATTTAGTCTTTTCTTATTTCGATTAATCTTACGGGCATGGTTGCCGGAACTAGTCCCGATTTTAATATGATCCGCTGCCCCTGATCTCCAGCTACAAATGAAACAAAACCCGTGCCAAGTCCTGAGAATGTCTCCCTGCTTATCATATATACATCTCTGCAAAATGGATACGACCTTTCGGCAATATATCCCTGGTATGGTTTACAGAAGTTTTTCGGATCGGTGCCTACCTCCATAATACGCACTGATTCCAGAAATCGTTCCGAAATACTGTCTTGCTTGTCACTTACCCAGTTTACACTTATGATTCCAAGTGCGCTGGGGTTGTTTTTCACATAATTGATTACCTCTTCATTACTATTAACTGCAAAGCAATTGGAAGGGAAATTGCCGGTTATTTCGAATTTCTCCCGGAAATAACGAACGTTGCCGGATTTATTGTTGTCAAAAACCACATTAATAGGTTTTTCAGCAGATTTTGGGTTTAAATCGTTCCAGTTTGTAATTTTCCCTCTCAGGATGTCTGCAAACTGTTTTTCCATTATAGTAGTATCGGGATTTAATGGATTTATAATCAGTGCCAGCGCATCGTGCGCCACTTTGGTAGTGCGGGCTACGAATTTTTGTGTAAGCAGGTATTCTTTCTCTTCTTTGGTTAAATCACGCGTTAAAACTATGGTGCGGACTGAATCTTTCATGAAATCATCCAAAACTTCAACCTCCGGTTTATAGCTGGCTGCAATTTTTGCATCCGTATATAACGATTCGAATGTATAAAGTTGTGTGTCGTAAAGCAATTGAAACGATTCGTCAACGCTGATGCGGATATTGCCTCTTGTAGGAGCTTCATCCAAAGGCTGCACACCCATTGGATTGCGGCACGAAACAATAACAATTGCCAGAATTATGAGTGCAGGAATAAATGGATTAGCTGATATCTGTTTCATCAAAAGTCCTCCTTTTAATCGTTAGGATAAGGTTTTTTTGTAATCATTTTAACCAACCTGAAAAGCCCATAAGAAATGAAAAATAAAGCAAAAGAGAATTTCAAAGCCACGGGAACATTAGGATATGTTTGCGGTAAAAACAGCATTCCGCCTAATCCAATGTATACCACGGCCATCAGGTATCCGAATACAACCATGAATTTTGAAAAGAATATTTTGCTAAACAACATACTGCCCCGGCTTAATTGACTCAATTCTTGTTTAAAAACACTTCTAAAAATTATTTCCCTTGTAAATCCTGAATGAATCATCTCTTCATCGCAACTTCCTGAGTATTCAATTTAGTAAACATGGAACTTCCTTTTTGACACAATCTTCAAAATTAAGGAAAAAAGAAGCGTTACGGACTGCAAGAGGGTGCAAAAGTAATTTTTTTTTCAAAGTTTAAAATTTTTTTTTTAGGAACTAACAAATATCAATTTTATCCTGCTTTTTGTTGCTTTTCATTATGAAGCAACTTGATAGATTGAACCTTATAAAATTTTATTTTACGCGGTGGAAGATTTTAACTGTTCCCGGCTGCGGGTTTGATAAAAAGTTTAACAATTTTAGCGGCCAGAATTTATACTGTAACCAATGAGTATTGTTTTAAACGTAAAAACAGCATGAAAAAATGAATAAAATAAACTTGGATATATTGTTTTACAATCTAATTTTGCCAGCCCGAATACTACTTGAAATCAAAAAAAATATTTTAAAAACACTCCTTATGAAAAAACATTTGTGGCTTCTGGCCTTAATCATTGTTGTAATGATAGCAGCTTGTACAAAGGACCAAAAGAATGAAAATCCATTCTTTACTGAGTATTCTACTCCTTTCGGTGTGCCGCCTTTTGATAAGGTCGATACATCGCATTATCTTCCGGCATTTATCGAAGGTATTAAGCAGCATGATGCGGAAGTTAAAGCAATAACGGATAATACCGCCGCTGCCGATTTTGAAAATACAATTCTTGCATTTGATAAATCCGGGAAATTGCTGAGTAAAGTAAGTAAAGTTTTCTTTAATGTTCAGCAGGCCAATACGAACGACCAGATTCAGGCTATTGCAAAAACGGTTTCGCCAATGCTTTCGAAGCATAGCGATGACATTTCCATGAATGCTGCGCTTTTTGCACGCATCAAAGCTGTTTATGAAAAAAGAAACGATTCGGGTTGGGATGAGCAGCAAATCCGTGTAGTAGAAAAATACTATCGCGATTTTGAGCGCCAGGGAGCCAACCTGCCTGCCGACAAACAAGACCAATTGAGAAAAATAAACAGTGAGTTATCAATGCTTTCGCTCACATTCGGCGAAAATATGTTAGCCGAAACGAATAAGAATTTCAAACTGGTTATCGATAATAAGGCTGATCTGGCTGGTTTACCTGAGGATGTTGTAGCTATGGCAGCCGAAGCAGCAAAAAATGCCGGCGAAACCGGGAAATGGGTTTTCACACTGTCCAAAGCAAGTTGGATACCATTCCTGCAATATGCCGAAAATCGTGCGTTACGCGAAAAGCTTTATACTGCATGGTTTATGCGTGGCAATAACAATAATGCTAATGACAATAAGAAAATTGCTGCCGATATGGTTCGCCTCAGAGCTGAAAAGGCTAAACTGCTCGGATTTGATAACTATGCAGCCTATGTGCTTGATCAGAATATGGCTAAAACTATTCCGAATGTTGACAATTTTCTAAGTAATCTTATGGTTGCCGCATTGCCGGTTGCTAAAAAAGAATTAGCTGAGATGCAGAAAATTGCCGATTCCGAAAATGCCGGATTCAAATTGCAGTCGTGGGATTGGTGGTTTTATGCCGAAAAACTTCGCAAAGCAAAATACGATCTGGATGAAAACGAGTTGAAACCCTATTTCAGTCTTACCAATGTGCGTGACGGAATGTTTGCAGTTGCAACCAAATTGTACGGGATTACTTTCGATAAAAGAACAGATCTTCCTGTTTATCATAAAGATGTGGAAACATTTGAAGTAAAGGAAGCGGACGGATCGCATCTTGGAGTATTGTATCTCGATTATCATCCCCGCGATTCAAAAGGTGGCGGAGCATGGTGTACCGATTTTGTTTCAGCAGGTTGGGAAAATAACAAAAGGATTGATCCGGTTATCTCAATCGTATGCAACTTTACCCCGGCTTCCGGTGAAACACCTGCTTTGTTGAATTGGGATGAAACAGCCACCTTATTTCATGAGTTTGGTCACGGTTTGCATGGATTATTTTCGAAAGGTAAATATTCGCGCACAACCGGCAATGTGCCGCAGGATTATGTTGAGCTCCCTTCGCAAATTATGGAGAACTGGGCCGGAGAACCAGAAGTGCTTCGCATGTATGCAAAACACTACAAAACCGGTGAAGTAATTCCGGAAGCACTGATCACGAAAATCCAGAACAGTTCCTTGTTTAACCAGGGATTTGTAACAGTCGAATATTTGGCTGCTTCCATACTGGATGTTGAATATCATAAACTTACCAGCCCTGCAGTTGTTGATATACTTGCGTTCGAAAAGGAAACAATGGCCAAGGCCGGACTTATCGAAGAAATAATTCCACGTTACCGCAGCACTTATTTCTCACATATTTTCGATGGCGGATATGCAACCGGATATTATGTTTATATGTGGGCTGCAGTTCTGGATGCTGATGCTTTTGAGTATTTCAAAAACTCCGGCGATATTTTCAATCCAGAGCTGGCTGCAAAATTCCGTCAGCATTGCCTGGCCGAATGTGGCAACGATGAAGGCATGGCTCAATACATTAAGTTCAGGGGACAGGAACCTTCGCTGGATCCGCTGTTGAAAAGACGTGGATTGAAATAATTTTATATCTGCATTTAAAGCCTTGTTTTGCGTTTAACAGCAAAACAAGGCTTTTTTATTGTTTTACTGAACGTTTCGTGTTATAGCAAACGAAAAAATTGATAATTTTCCATTCTTAAAACAGCAACAGGAATTCAAATTTTATGTCAGATTATATACTTTCTAAATCAACATACATACGTGGTTTGCAATGTCACAAATCATTGTATCTAAATAAGTTCAGGCCATACTTGCGTGATAAAATCAGCGAAGAGCAACTTGCGAAATTTGCTCGTGGTCATACCGTTGGTAAAGTAGCTCAACAACTTTTCCCGGGAGGAATAGCCATGTCGCGTCCGGGAAAACCTGCTGCCTTGAAAACTGCCCAACTGATAAGCGAAGGGTTTCCTGTAATATATGAAGCATGTTTTATTGCCGATGATGTAATTGTTGCACTCGATATACTTGTGAAATCAGGAAACGGTTATCATGCTTTCGAAGTAAAAAGCAGTAGTGCACTAAGTGAAGTATATTACAACGATGCTTACCTGCAGTATCATGTCATAAATGGCTCAGGCCTTAAGCCTGAGAAGTTCTTCCTGATTCATAGAAATAGTGATGTGGAACTTTCGGAATCAACTGATCTGGAGCAGGCATTTATTTTTACGGATGTAAGTGCTGATTGTGAATTGCATGAGGCTATGGTTAATGAAAAAATCTCAAAAATGCTTGATGTATTAAAACTCGATAAGTCGCCTGATATTCAGCCCGGGAAACATTGCATGAAGCCGTATCCATGCGATTTCAGGGGCGTATGCTGGAAAAAAATTACAAAACAGGAGCAGGACGAACTTCTCGATAATAACGATTAGCCTTGTTAGAATTTAAAATCAGAAGAAATTAGTATGAAATTCATCGATCTTACCCATACAATCAGCCACGGGATGCATGTTTTTCCTGGTGAAACCAAACCATCCATTACCCGCGATGTATTACCTGAGGATGCCGGATATGTGACACACCGCCTCGAATCGAATATGCATACCGGAACTCATATAGATGCTCCTTTTCATGCTAAAAAAGATACCATTACGATAAACAACTATCCGATCGGAACTTTTGCCGGTTCGGCCGCAGTTATTGATGTGAGAGGGTTAGGGTTTATAGCGATGCAACCGGAATGGATTTCGATTTTTGGGAAATTCGAAATTGTGCTTTTTTGCACAGGATACAGCGAGTCGTGGTCGAAGGATGCCTATTATTATGATTATCCTGAATTTGATTCTGCCATTGCTTCAGCATTAGTTGAAAATGGCGTGCGTATAGCAGGATTTGATTCTCCTTCGCCCGATAAATCGCCATTCGAATTTCATAGTATTTTCCTGGGAGACAAGCGCTTCCTGGTTGAAAATCTTACGAATCTTGAAGAGCTAATAGGTATTGAGGACCTTACGTTTATGGCTTTTCCACTGAAAATTGAAGCCGAAGCCTCGCTTATCCGCGCCGTTGCCATGGTAGGAGAGTAGAACTTATTTTTATTTACAGAGTTCTTTTATTTTGTTTTCAAGTTCTTCGCCGCGAAGTTTTTTCGCCACGATCTTACCTTTTTTATCAATCAGAACGGTGTAAGGTATTGATGTAACTCCGTAAGCGGCAGCTCCTTCCGATTTCCAGTATTTCAGATCACTTACATGATCGGGCCACAAAAGGTTGTCTTTGGCAATGGCTTTTAACCAGCTTTCGCGGTCTTTGTCTAACGAAACACTGTATATTTCAAATCCTTTGTCGTGGTATTTCTGGTAAACAGCAACTACATTCGGATTCTCCTTACGGCATGGACCGCACCAGGATGCCCAGAAATCAATAAGTACTATCTTTCCTTTTAATGAAGATAATTTCCGGATGTTTCCTTCCGGATCCATGAGTGCAATGTCGGGTGCCAATGCGCCAATTGCTGTTTTACGCTCTACATTTACCTGTTGATGACGCTGTTTAACAAACATATTCTCAGGATATGCTTTAAAAGTAGCAGCATCAGTTTTGTCGATAATATCAAAATCATTGGTCATATCAAGCTTGTCCTGGAAAAAGATCCATGCAAGCGAAGCCGGCTGCTTTTCCATCTGGGCTTTAAGAGCAGATTTTTGCAAGGAGTCGTTGGCATTGAACTGGCTGATAACCACTGCAGATAACGAATCGCGTTTTGGCGACGACTGAACTTCCTGGTATTGCTGGTTCAATGCAGCCTTGCGGCTTTCGTACATTTGCGACGTATTCATCGTGCTGTATAACAGCTGGGTATGAAATGAACCTACAATCAAAGCATCACCGCCAAGTTTTGAACCATTGGTTTTAATCGTAATTTTTTCGCCGGGTTCAAGTATCAGCATCATATAGTTTTTATCGTCGAGTCGTAATCGGAAAATATCAGCATTTGCGATTGGAGCAATGAGTGTAAAATTACCTGCAGCATCAATTTCTGATGATACAAAAATCCAGGGATTCTGCCCATTAAGGGTATCAAGGAAAATTTGATTATATGTCCCTTTTTGTGCAAGGGTTCCTTTAATTACAACGGGGTCAGGAGCCTGTTGAGCAATTGCAAGGATTGAAATCAAGCTGAATAAAGCCGGAAGAAAAAACTTTTTATTCGAAAAATCCATCGTGTTGTAAGTATTAATTATCAGGAAACAAAAGTAGCTAATATTCACCTATTAATATGTATGAAAATGTTTTGGGACTAATGTTTTAACAATTCTTACATTTTGGAAATACCAATCTTAAAGGGTAAAATAATTCTGAAAAGTTGATATGTTACTGCTCCATATTTATATACATTTGCATCGTTTTTTGATTCACAATACATATAAGTACTATGCCTGAAATATCACAACGCGGACTTCAAATGCCTGCATCGCCGATCCGGAAACTTGTACCTTTTGCTGAAGCAGCAAAGAAAAGAGGAATTAAAGTATATCACCTTAATATCGGTCAGCCTGATATTAAAACTCCTGAGGTCGCTATTGAAGCCATCCGCAATTACAGTGGAAAAGTAATAGAATACAGCCATTCGGCAGGCAACGAATCGTACCGTAAAGCACTGGCCGAAAAATACCGTCAGATTGGTATTGATGTGGATCATAACCAGATACTTATCACTACAGGTGGGTCCGAGGCTATACTTTTTGCGATGTTCTCATGCATGAATCCCGGGGATGAAATAATTATTCCCGAGCCATTTTATACAAACTACAATGCATTTGCTTTAACAGCCGGTATTGTTGTAAAACCGATAACTTCAAATATTAAAAACGGATTTGCGCTGCCTCCGATCAGTGAATTTGAGAAAGCAATTACCCCGAAAACCAAGGCTATTATGGTTTGCAATCCGAACAATCCAACGGGTTACCTTTATAGTGTTGAGGAGTTGATGCAACTCCGTGACCTGGTTCTTAAACACGATCTTTACCTTTTTGCTGATGAAGTTTACAGGGAATTCTGTTACGGAGGAAATGAGCATTATTCGGTAATGAAACTTGAAGGTCTTGAAAAACATGCCATTATGGTCGATTCGGTTTCGAAAAGATACAGCGAATGTGGCGTTCGTATCGGGGCTTTGGTTACCCGCAACACCGATATTTTGAATTCGGCACTAAAATATGCACAGGCAAGGCTGAGCCCTCCTTCGTTGGGACAAATGGTTGGCGAAGCTTCACTCAAAACTCCGGATATTTATTTTACCGAAGTTTACGACGAATATATTGCCCGCCGCGATTTTGTAATTGATGAGCTGAACAAAATTCCGGGAGTATTTGCGCCCAAACCCAAAGGTGCATTTTACGCGATAATCAGTCTGCCGGTTGATGACAGTGATAGATTCTGTCAGTGGCTTCTCGAAGATTTTAATTATGAAAATCAGACCGTTATGCTGGCTCCTGCATCAGGGTTTTATGCTACACCAGGATTAGGAAAAACAGAAGCCCGAATTGCTTATGTGCTGAAAATTGATGATCTGCGCAATGCTGTTAAATGCCTGGCAGAAGCGTTGCTGGTTTATCCCGGCAGGGTTTAATAGGACAAGGGGACAAGGGGATAAGGAGCCAAGGTGAAAAAGTGACAATGGAGCTGTGTCGGACTCCCTAAAACCTAATCCCTAAAACCTAACCCCTTCTATTCAAAATCGGGGTATATCAGATATTTCTTTCTTGTTTCTTTGAACTTTTCAAGTTCCGGTTGCCATGATTTACGGATCTCGGTTTCGCTTTTGCCTGCCAGAATTTGCTCTCGTAATTGGTTAGTGCCTGCCAGTTTTTCAAAATAATTTATGAAGAAACCTTCTTTCATATTCAGGTTTTTATAAGCTTCCATCAGCCAGGCAATTTCAAGTCTGCCAGTTGATTTAATCATTTCTGAAGCATCTCCAACATATTTTCCATAACACAACTGGCCTTGTAATGGCGGGTTTTCGCTCACACCTTTTATAGGCTGCGGTGTGAATTTATATGAGCTGTTTTTATAATCAGGATGCCCGTAAACTTTAAAAGGATTTTCGGTGCCACGGCCAATGCTTACAACGGTTCCTTCAAAAAAACATAAGGAAGGATAAAGATAAATGGCGGTCATATCCTGGAGGTTTGGCGAAGGCCCGACCGGTAACTGGTAACGTGATTTATGAGAATAATCAGAGCATTTAATGATAGTTAGTTTGCATTGCTTTCCTTCAGTCAACCATTTTTCACCATTTACCATCAAAGCATATTCTCCAATCGTCAATCCATATACAACCGGCACCTGATGCAATCCGATAAAAGAGGAAAATTTCGGATCCAGAACCGGGCCATCTACATAATAACCATGCGGATTGGGCCGGTCAGTTACGATTAAAGGAATGTTATTTTCGGCACAAGCTTCCATCACATAGGCAAGCGTGGAAATATACGTATAGAAACGCACCCCGACATCCTGAATATCAAAAAGCATTATATCGACATTTTGCAAGTCAGTTTTTGTAGGTTTTTTATGGTTTCCGTAAAGCGATATCACTTCAATTCCGGTTTTTGAATCGGTGTTGCTGTTGATTTCCTTACCATCCGGCTGATCGCCTCTGAAACCGTGTTCAGGTCCGAATATTTTAGTCACCGCAATTCCTGAACCGATGAGTGAATCAACTATATGCGTGTTGTTAACCAGCGAAGTATGATTGGCAACAATGCCAACTTTTTTGCTTTTCAGCAATGGCAGATATTCCTCCATGTTATATGCTCCCGGCAAAATGGTTTTATTCCCTGATTTTATTTTTTCGATTGATTTTGGCTGCTGACAACTGACTGAAGTTGCAGAAACCAGTACCATAAATGTTATTAAAAATTTGATTGAATGCATGTTATGAGTCTTGTTTTATTTTAGCACAGGTTATAGTAACATTACTCAGTTAGATTTTTATTTACCGCAAAGACACAAAAAGTCACAGTTTATCAGCATTTTAGGACGCAAAGGCCTGGTTTTATATGTTGTTGATATTGTGACTATTTAAAATTATTTGAGGACTATTGAGTTATTCATCATTAATAATACAATAATAAACGAAAAGATTGAATAAAGCTTGCCTGATCCTTCAAAATACGCACTAAAAAGTGATTCCTGCCGGATTATCGTTTAGAAATCATTTGCGATGAATCGCATGCACCTTTGACTTTGTTCTCTAAACTCAAACAAATTGGAACAGGATAACCGGATAAAAAAAGTATTTTTGCAGACATTCTATTGATTTTAATGAATACCGAACTATTTATTGCCCGACGATTGGTAAAAGGAGGTCCCGGAAGTTTTTCGGCTCCTGTGATCCGTATTGCCATTATCAGCATAGTAATCGGGATTGCTGTAATGATAGTTTCAGTTGCGATTGTTACCGGTTTTCAGAAACAGATCCGGGACAAAATTGTAGGTTTTGGCTCGCATATTCAGATTGCAAAATACGATTCGAACAACTCTTTCGAGTTTGAACCCATAAGTGCTGACCAGGCGTTTTATCAAACAATAAAACAAACAAAAGGAATAAAAAACGTTCAGGTTTTTGCTACGAAAGCAGGAATTATCAAAACTTCAGAGCAAATACAAGGTGTTGTTTTTAAAGGAGTTGGTTCTGATTTCGACTGGTCCTTTTTTAATGATAAGCTGGTTTCGGGGAATCCGTTTTCGACAACGGATACTCTTGCTTCTGATTCAGTCCTCATTTCGCAGAATCTTGCCGACCTTTTAAAAATAAAAACCGGAGATCCGCTCCGCATGTATTTCATAATTGATAATATGGCGCGGGCAAGGCGGTTTACCGTTTCAGGAATTTATAATACGGGTTTGGCCGAATTTGATCTGAAATTTATTTTTGGCGATATCCGTCAGATTCAGAAACTGAACGGTTGGAACGAAAATATGGTTTCAGGATTTGATGTGTATATCAATGATTTTGATGAACTTGATAAACTTGGAAAGGTAGTTTACAAAGAAGCCGGCTATGATCTGAATGCCAGGACTATACGCGAATTGTATCCTCAAATGTTCGACTGGCTCGAATTACAGGATATGAACGTGATTATTATCCTGATCCTGATGGTTCTTGTTTCGGGGATGGCAATGATTTCAACTTTACTGATTCTGATTCTGGAACGTACCAATATGATTGGCGTTTTAAAAGCTCTTGGAGCCAGGAATTTAAGTATCCGCCGGATTTTCCTTTATAACGCAGCTTATATTATCGGGAAAGGTTTATTATACGGCAATATTGTAGGTATTTCCATCTGCCTGCTGCAATCGTACTTTGGCATTATCAGGCTGCCTCAGGAATCCTATTTTATGTCGGTTGTACCAATAAACCTTGATGTTATTCATATTGTTGTTCTAAATGTTTCTACATTGATTGTTTGTACATTAATGCTTCTATTGCCTTCATTTGTTATTACCCGCATCACTCCTGTGAAAGCGATCAGGTTCGATTGATTGAAATATGGCTTGGATCTGAGGCCTTTTTTGCATATCTTTAACCTGATTTTCCGAAATTTTCGAAAATTGTTCCGATATAATTCCTATGGCCATGAAACTATATGATAGTAAAGGCTTGATGATAATACCCAGTCCGAAGGATCCAAAAGCCGAAAAGGAGGTTACAGCTGTTATTGTTAAAAAGTGCTTCTGTATAAACGGGCATAACCTGGTTAGCAGGCAGGCGCAATTTGATGTTAACGAAGGTATTGTGCTTACTGTAAGTATGGACGATAAGCAAGGTGTAATTGCTTTAAGCCCGGTTTTTGGGGATAAATCGCGGATTACGTTAGGGATAATTCTGGATGAAGGAAAATTGGTTCAGCTTTTGTGCCCGGTATGCAAGGCAAAACTACCTGTGTACAGTAATTGCGAGTGCGGTGGCGATTTATTGATAATGTTTACCGGCGATTTGAATGATTTCAATAATTGTGTCGGGATATGCAACCGGGTGGGGTGCAGGCATGCCGAAATAAAAAATGAAGGCCATTTACTTTCACTTACTGCTCCCGCAGTGTTTTAGCTTCCTTCATTATCATCCGTTACGTTATTACTATAATTTTCAAAAAAAAATCCTGTAGCAGAACGCTACAGGATTTTTATATATCGGGAATGTAGTTTACAAGATTACTACCGAATTTTCGCTTCCAAGCGCTGTAGTTACATATTTATCGGCAGCTTCATCATTTAGCCATTTTCTTCCGTCGGCCAAATAACGGAATTGTTGTTCGCGGCCACTTTCCATTTCAACTGATACTGAAAAAGTGCCGTCTTTTGCTTTTTTCATGGGGGTTGAAGTCTCGTTCCAGCTGTTAAAATCACCAACGAGGGAAAGGCTTTCAGCCTCAGTTTTTAATTTAAATGTTACTTTACAAACAGGTTTAGTTTTCAAAAATTGACGTTTCTCAATCATCTTTTTTAATATTAGTTAAACATATAAGGTGCTTAAAAAAGCGCTGCAAAAGTAATACTTTATCTGGAATAATTTCAGATAGCGTTGTAAATTGGTAGAATTCAGGCTGGTGTATAGGCGTAGCTGGTTTATGAAAAGAGATTTCCCGATCTTAAATTACAGTTGGACGCTTATTATGCGATCGGCTCAATCTGTTTTCGAGTTTGCCTTATTTTTTTCCATGTAATCCACACTCTTTACTATCCGGCATTTCCCACCACCAGCGCCCGGCACGTAAATCTTCGCCTTTTTCAATTGCACGGGTACAAGGCTGGCAGCCGATGCTCGGGAATCCCTGGTCGTGGAGTTTGTTGTAAGGGATTGAGTTGTTTTTTATATAATCCCAAACCTGTTCTTCAGTCCATTCAAGTAAAGGATTTATTTTAATCAGGCCGTTACCGCCGTCCCATTCTACAATTTTAAGATCAGTGCGGGTAACTGATTGTTCGCGGCGCAGACCGGTTATCCATGCATCCATGCCAGTTAATGCCCGGCGAAGAGGAACAATTTTGCGCACATGGCAGCATAGTTTGCGGTTTTCGATGCTTTCGTAAAACAGGTTTATTCCTTTTGAATTTACCATTTCTTCAACCTGCGTGGTATCAGGATAGAAGGATTTTATCTGCAATCCATAGCGGTTTACCGTACGATGCAGCAGATCGTATGTTTCGGGAAAAACACGCCCTGTATCCAAAGTGAAAATATTCGCCGACTTGCTGAGTTTTGCAAGTATGTGAGTAATAACCTGGTCTTCAGCACCCATGCTGGTTGCAAAGGTCACTTTATTGCCAAACAATTCGAGTACTTTGGTAAGAATTTCTTCTGCTGTAAGTCCGCTCCAGAGTTCATTTAGCTGATCGATATTGTATGTTGGATTCATGTTTTATAATTCTATTTGATTGATTTTAAATGATTTGTCCGGAACGATTCCTTTTTCCGATTGTATAACTGTGCAGCATTCGTTATCAGCATCATGTTCGAAAAAGAGAATGTATTGGTTTTCAACCGCTTCTTTCAGGAAAATTTCTTTTTCATTGAGTGAAATCAACGGTTCAATATCTACCGAGGGAATAAATGGTATCGGGATGTTGGATTGGGTAGGGATAAAATCGCCCATGTAAACAACGGTTTGAGCTTTGACATTGATATAAGGAATCAGCTGTCCGCGGGTATGCCCGTTGTACATTTTTAAAGTGATTTTTTCAAATGGCTGTTCTCCTTCTTCAAGCAGGTGCAATCTGCCGCTTTCCTGCAAAGGCAAAAGATTATCCTTGAAAAAGGCTGCACCTTCGCGCTTGTTTGGGTTTACAGCCCAATCCCAGTGTGCTTTCGAAACCCAGTACTGAGCATTTCCGAAAACACATTCCACATTTCCGCTTTCATTCAATATTGTCGCAGCACCAACATGGTCGTCGTGCAAATGAGTAAAAAGAACATCGGTAATATCTTCAGTTGAAAATCCTGCTAGCTGAAGGGAATTTATGATGCTTATTCCCGGTTCGCGGTAACGCACAGCGTAATACTTTTCATTTCGTTTGTCGCCTAAACCTGTATCAATCAGAATTCGTCTTTCTCCCTGAATCACCAAAAGGCACCGGGTTGTGATATCAATCATGTTGTTGTTATCAGCCTCATGTTTTCGCGACCAAATCGATTTCGGAACAACACCAAAAGCAACACCGCCATCCATTTTCCAGTTATCAGCAATAAGAGGAATAAGCTCCATTCAGTAAAATATTAGTGAGGTGGCAAAGGTAATGTTTTTGGGATTTTATTTTTCAAGCACATTTCCGCAAACTTTGATTAACGTTTCTTGTTTATAAGTAATTTCGAAATTGTTAATAACTCATTTATAATTACGGATTACCTTTTACCACATTTCCGGATTAAGTGTGTTACCTTTAATCAAAGGATAACTATTTAACCACAATCCAATTTTTTATTTACCAAAAACCAATTATCATGAAAAAAAATTACCTTCTTTTTTTAATGCTATTTGTTTTAGCATGCACTGTTAACGCTCAGGACAAAGCGATAAGCCCTTCCTACACCGGGATTGGAGTATATCACGGGCTTTCACAACCTTTGCGTGATATACCAGCCATTACGCCTGATGAATATGAAAAAATGGAGATTGATGCGGCAAAACCCCGTAATGAGAAGATTCGTGTGCGGGAGTATCCTTTTGCCGAAACTGCGTTTCCGAAAGGCGACGACCCGGCATGGCAGCGCGAAATGGGTAATACTCAACCTCCAAGGGCTCCGATTGTTTCCTTTGATGGCCAAGCATCGCCTTATTATCCACCTGATGCCAATGGTACAGCTGGCCCGAATCATTTTATGCAAACCATTAACAGTGTATATGCAATATATTCAAAAACAGGCGCTTTGGTAGCAGGTCCGACAAATCTGAACCTTCTTTTCGGAAGTGTAACCGGTGCAACTTGCAACGACGGTGATCCGGTTGTTTTATACGATGAACAGGCCGACAGGTGGTTGGTTGTTGAATTTTCGATATGTGGGGCAAACGATTATATGCTTTTTGCCGTTTCACAAACCAATGATCCAACAGGTTCGTGGCATCGTTATTCCTTCGATGTTGATGATATGCCTGATTATGAAAAGATTGGCATCTGGCAGGATGGTTATTACATGGGAACAAATAATGCTGCAACCGGTAAAAAAGATATTTATGTGGTAGAAAGATCAAAAATGCTGCTTGGCCAAACTGCCCAGATGGTTGGATTTGATAACCCATGGCGTCCGACTACCATTGATGGATTTATGTGTGTGCCTCCTGTTGATAATGATGGGACTTTTGCACCAGCTGGTAGCCCTGGATTATTTATCACTATTAACGATGATGCAATTGCAGGTGGTGCCGATCAACTATGGCTTTATGAACTTGCTGTAAACTGGACTACACCGGCATCATCAACCTTTAACCGTGTTCAGCAATTGGCAGTTCCGGCATTCGACAGCAATTTTGGAGCAAACTGGGATAATATTAAGCAGCCGGGTACAACAAGGGAACTGGATGCCATTCCGCAGGTTGTGATGAATGCACCACAATACCGGAATTTTGGAGCCTACCAAACCCTGGTATGCTGTCATACGGTTGATGTAAATAATACTGATCTGGCTGGTATACGCTGGTACGAACTAAGAAAAACAGCAGGAACATGGGAAATGAGGCAATCAGGCACTTATTCGCCCGATGCTCATTCGCGCTGGATGGGAAGCATCAGGTTGAACGGACAGAATGAAATCGGACTTGGATATTCGATTTCGAGTACAACTGTGTATCCGGGAATTCGCTATACAGGGCAATCGGCAACTGCTTATGCCAACGGTGCAGGATTGTTTGACCTGGCAGAACAAACCATCACAACGGGAGCATATTCGCAAACTCTTTATAACCGCTGGGGCGACTATGCAGGTTTGAGTGTTGATCCTTCCGATGATAAAACTTTTTGGTTTACAACTGAGTACATTGGTACATCTTCAGCGCGAAAAACCCGGGTTGCATCATTCCAGGTTGGCACAGCTGCAGCTGGTATTGATCTTATTACTTTGAGCCCGGCCGCAAACCCTGTTTCTGTAATTGCAGGTCAGGCCACTACCGCTTCGTGTTCGGTTAAAAATCAGGGAACACTTGCTTCAGGCGCTTCAAACCTCAAGTATTATCTTTCAACTGATAATACTTTTGGCACCGGTGATGTTTTACTGGCAACTGATGCTGTTTCAGCATTGGCAGCGGCTGCAACTGCAGCTGTGAGTGAATTGGTTACAATCCCTGCCGCAACGGTTCCCGGAACTTATTATATCCTGTTTTTTGCTGATGCCGATTTGCAGGTTACCGAAATCAATGAAACCAATAATGTTGGAAGTATTCAGATTAGTGTCACTTCTGCTTCAGGTTCACCTGACCTGGTTGTACAAAATGCTTCAGCAACTCCTGTTTCATTAAATGCAGGAGCTACCACCACAGCATCATGCACAGTTCTTAATCAAGGCACTGCTGCAGCGGCTGCTTCTTCACTTAAATATTACTTGTCGGCCGATAATGCTTATGCTACAGGAGACGTTTACCTGGCAACCGATGCTGTTGCTTCCCTGGCTATAAACGCAACATCAGCTCCCAGCGAAGTACTTACTATTCCTGCAAATACAGCTGCCGGTACATGGTATATTTTATTTGTTGCCGATGCTGATGCCCAGGTTGCCGAGAGTAACGAAGCCAACAATGTTGCTTCTGTTGCTATAACAGTTACCACAACTTCGCAGGGTTGCAACAGTACAGTGCTGTATCCGAGTACAACATTATCACCTGGTACCAACTGGAAGTCGCAGAGATCGATTTATGCCGGCGAATACACACTATTCAATGTAACACTAGGTCGCATTTATACTTTTTCCTACTGTTCAGCTGACGGAGCATCAGCTTCCTACAATTCGGAAATGACACTGCGCAACAATACTACAGGAGCTTTTATAGCATACTCCGACGATGCTTGCGGTGATGATGCGAAGATTGTGTGGACAGCAACATTTACAGGCAAAGTAAAACTGGTAACAACAGTTTCCGGTTGTGGAACTAACTCCATCAGTACAACGTTACGATACAAGTATGCAACTGCAAAGGAAGCCGAAGGAATTGCTGCTGATGAACCTGAATTCCTGGTATATCCCAATCCTACCAATGGAAAAATCAGTATTGAAGCAACAAGTGGTTTTGAAAATATGAAACAAATAGTTGTTTGTGATGCTTCCGGTAAACCTGTAAGCACAGTTGATATTCCTTTGAAACCGGAAAATATTTACTTTATTGATCTTAGTAACCAGATTTCGGGTATGTACCTTGTAAAAATTATAGGTTCTGATAAGACCGAAATTTTTAAAGTAATGCTGAAGAAATAAAGAATTTATGATACTATTGGAGAGCTGCTCTGTTCATAACAGGGCAGCTTTTTCTTTTAAACCGGCTTTAAAATCATTTATTTCTGTTTTACCTTCGCAAAATCGAAAATAACAAGTACAGCTATGACTGAAAACCGGGTTCATTTTATTGCTATCGGGGGAAGTGCCATGCACAACCTGGCTATTGCGTTGCATCTGAAAGGATATAACGTCACAGGATCGGATGACGAAATTTTTGATCCGGCCCGCAGCCGATTGGAAACCTATGGATTATTGCCTGAAAAATTTGGTTGGTTCCCTGAAAAGCTAGATCACACTATCGGTTCAATTATTCTCGGAATGCATGCCCGTGGCGATAATCCTGAGCTGGCAAGAGCCAAAGAACTCGGAATGAAGATTTTTTCGTACCCTGAATTTCTGTATGAACAGAGTAAAGATAAATTGCGTGTTGTAATCGGCGGCAGCCACGGGAAAACCACTATCACGGCAATGATTTTGCATGTGTTGCAGCATTGTGGTATCGACAGCGATTATATGGTCGGGGCCAAACTCGAAGGATTTGATGTTATGGTCAGGCTTACCGAGGAAGCAAAGGTCATGGTTTTCGAAGGGGACGAATATCTTACTTCAGCACTTGACCTTCGCCCCAAATTTCACCTGTATAAACCTGATATTGCTCTTGTTAGCGGTATAGCCTGGGATCATATGAATGTATTTCCGACTTTCGAAAATTACATCAGCCAGTTTCGGATTTTCATGGAGATGGTTCCTGAAAAAGGAGCATTGATTTATTGTAACGAGGATCCGGAAGTGAAAAAGGTGGCTCAGGATGCAAAAGGTAAAATGCTCAAGTTGCCTTATAGTATTCCTGATCACAGAGTTAAAGATGGAAAAACGGTACTTCAAACCGCTGAAGGAGAATTCCCTCTTATGGTTTTCGGTAATCATAACCTCATGAACCTCGAAGGTGCAAGATTGGTTTGTAATCAGTTAAATATCAGTAATTCTGATTTTTACAAAGCTATCGGCACTTTTAAAGGGGCTTCGAACCGGCTTGAACTTATTGCTTCGAAAACCGGATTTAACGCATACCGCGATTTTGCCCATGCACCTTCGAAATTAAAAGCAACACTTGAAGCCGTAAAAGAGCAATTCGCTGATCGTAAATTGATTGCGTGTTTCGAATTGCATACATACAGCAGTCTGAACAAGGATTTTCTTGATCAATATGCCGGAAGCATGGAAAAAGCAGATGTGGCCGTGGTATATTTCTCTCCTCATGCGTTGGCACTGAAAAAATTGCCGATGCTTTTGCCGGAGGATATTAAAGAGTCGTTCCGGAAACAGGGTTTGCTTGTATTTTCGGATTCGGAAAAATTTCAGGAATTCCTTTTAGATCAGGAATATACAAATACTAACCTGCTATTGATGAGCTCAGGAAATTATGATGGCCTGAATGTGAAGAATTTCGCTGAAAAACTTTAAACGCAAAGCTGATGGTGAAACAGCTGTTGTGATATTTTTGAAGCCTGGATTAACAAACTCTTTCGGCAGATCAATATTTATCTTTTTTCTGTTGCTTTTCTTCCCATTGATCGAGCATGCTAACACAAGTGTTGTCGGGCGTAGCAATTTTAGTGCTGAACCTGAGTGTGCGAGAGTCGTCGGGCCAGAAAATTACCGGCATTTTTTCTCCACCGAATTCTCCGTTAGTTTGCAGAAACGTTTCGCTATCATCGTTTACTGCCGCCATGCTGAACATAAAAGGCCCTTTGCCCTGGTGGCGGTAGATATTAATTTTCGAAATATCATCAAATTCCATAATCACTTCACCGCAAAGTGTGCCGTTTTCTTTAAACAAGCGTTTTTTAAATTTTTTAGCCTGAGGGAAATCTCTCTCAATTTTTTCGCCATTTAGCCAGAGGTTAATCATTTCGTCATAATCTGCCGATAATTCGCCTGTTGAATCAATAAGGCTCGAAAAAATATTTACATATTTAATCGTCATGCGCCCCGATTTTTCACCGGTAAGCTGAATCGTATATTCCTTGCGCTCACAGGTAAGGCAACTTGCTAAACTTAAAGGAATTATTATAATCAGCAGTAAACGGAAAATTTTCAGTAAATCCGGCATATGTATCAATTGTTCGATCACAAAAGTATGAAATTTCGGGAGATGTTTTAACCGGGGAGTATTATACCCGCCGGCATCGGATAATAGCCATGCTGTGCTTAGTCACGTGCACATTTCATTATCTTTGCCGCTTTAAGGCGAAAAACTATGTCCGAAATACTGAGTCACTTATATTCCAATATACTTAACACATCGTGGCTCGAAGTGGTAGCAGTAATTTTCGGAATACTCAGCGTTTGGTTTGCCCGGAAGGAGAATATTTGGGTATATCCAACCGGAATTATTAATGTATTGATTTATGTTTACCTGTGCTTTTTTGCCGGACTATACGCTGATATGGGTATCAACGCCTTTTATTTTGTGATGAGTGTTTTCGGATGGTATAACTGGTCGCGACGCGACGAAAATTTGCACCATGTTCCGATCACTAGTTTGAGCGTAAAAGGCTGGCTTTTCTATATCCTGCTTACAGGAGTTGCTTTTGGAATAATTTACTACGTGCTAACATCATTTACAGATAGCACAGTGCCGGCATTCGATTCATTTACAACCGCTTTGTTTATTGCCGGCATGTGGCTTATGGCATTAAAAAAAATCGAAAACTGGCTGTTCTGGATACTTGGCGATCTGCTGGTAATCCCGCTTTTTGCGATGAAAGGATTGGTTTTTACCAGTGTTCAATATATTGTTTTCCTTGTATTGGCAATTCTTGGTTATATCGAATGGCGCAAACGCTTGCCTGAAGCAAAAAAAGTATGATCCGCATTTCAGTTACAGGACCTGAATCTACAGGAAAATCATGGCTGGCTCAGCATTTGGCTGAACATTATAAAACGCAATGGGTTCCCGAATATGCGCGTAAATACCTCGAAAGAATCAACAGGCCTTATACGTATGATGATATCCTGCTAATCGCCCGGAATCAGTTTAAGGAAGAAAATGCACTGGCTCAAAATAATGAATTGCTTTTCTGTGATACTGATTTCTGTGTTACAACTATCTGGTGTAATGTTAAATATGGGAAATGTCATCCATGGATAACTGAAAAACTTGAACAAAACCACTATAATCTTTACCTGCTGTGCGATATTGATCTGCCCTGGCAGTATGATCCACTGCGTGAACATCCGGAGATGCGGGCCACTCTTTTGGGAATGTATAAGGATTTGCTTGCCAATCACGGTTTTAAATACCGTATCGTAAGCGGAACAGGTGATGATCGCCTACACAACGCAATTGCTTTTGTTGATGAATATTTGCGCTCAACAGAAAATAAGTAAATCGCTGAAAATTAGTACGCTAAGGTTTTGCAGTAGGCGTAGCATTCTGAAATTCCCGCGGAACAATATCCTGAAATTCGAATTTAAAAGTTTTGATATAGTCGGCAAACGCTTTTGTTTTATACGATTCGCTAACTACATAGTTTGAAAGCATATACAATGCTTCGGGACTCAGGTACAGGTTTTCGCTCAGAATAAGCCGGTTGGTATGATCGAAAAAGAAAATCGAAGGGAATTGCATCTGGTCTTTCATCATGATTTTTGCGAGGTCATGAAAATTACCAGTTCCGTGTGTGTTGTAATATTCCTTGTCCCATATCAAGGTGTCCGATGTTTGAGCATCAAGCCTTACGCAATAAAAATTCTCATCAAGGTATTTTGCTACTTGTTTATGGCTGAAAGCATTAACAAGCATTACCGAGGATGCCGCGCTGCTTTTTGTAAAAAAGGTCAGAAAAATTCCTTTCGGTTTCTCACTGTTCAGTTTTAAGGCTTCTTCCAAAGTCAGCCAGTTTATTGCCAAAGGAATACGGTTTACTTTCTGATCGGGAGGAAACGTGCGGAAATAAGCTGGCGCCCAGATGTTATAGCGAGTGGTTTTCTGAACATTTTCCGAAATATAAACCAACTGGCACAGCATATCGTTATAGTTTTTGTATCCTTTAAAAGCATAGGGCGTGTTTTTATCATCGAACAGCAAAACCGTCGGAGCTTCAGGTTTTTCTCCCAACAGGAGAATTGCCAGGTCGTGAGATTGCTTAGCCGCATTATATTTATAAACTTTCCCATCCATAAATTTGATATCTGCTTTACTGCTGATATCAATTTTTACAGGATAATATTTTGTGTTGGTGTAAACGCAAACTTCCTTTCGGGTAAACGTTGTATTGAGCAATAGTTTCGACGAATCATCATTGGCTTTATAAAAAAACACCATGAGTGGTTTAGGATTTTCCTTGTAGGATGCCAAAACCTGATCAAAAGTGAGCCAGTTTATTGCTGGTTTAAGCTCCTGCTGCGCAAGAATTGTGTTAGGAAAAAGTAGTGCTGCAAAAAGAAATGCAGTTTGTAGAAGTGCTAACCTGATGATTGTCATACTGTAATGTTTCTGAATGTGCATTTATTGGATGAAGTGCAAAAGTAGTAAGTATTTGAACCCTATTTTTAATACCTGCTTATATTGTAGTAATTTTTACTTTTGGTATCGAATTTCAACATTTCACTATTGAAAACTGTACAAAAAGTTCTCTTTCTTGCACGCTGGTTCCCCGATCGCTACGATCCCATGACAGGCTTGTTTATTAAGCGTCATGCCGAAGTTGCTGCCGGGTTTGCTGATGTAGCAGTATTGTACCTTCGTGCAGCTCCTGAAAAAGAAAGGAGTTTCTGTATTGATCAAGTGGTTGAAAATGATGTAAATACAGTTATAGTTTATTATGGAACTAAATCTGAAAGTCCAATATTTCCGGCAAAACTACTTGCATCTTTCCTTTTTGTAGTTGCATTTATTAAAGGATACCGATTTTTGCTCGAAACCTGGGGCAGGCCAGCGATTATTCATGTTAATGTTCTTACGCGACTTGGGATTTTTGCGCTCTGGTTACGGATTTTCAGCGGCATCAGGTACGTAATTACTGAACATTGGTCGAGGTACCTCCCAATTACAGGAACTTACACCGGGTTTTTCAGGAAATTTTTCACAAAGATAATTGTTGTGAATGCCGAGGCTGTAAGTACGGTTTCTCAAAACCTGGCCAAAGCTATGCAAAGTCATGGACTGAATAATAAGAGTTACATGGTTTTGCCAAATGTTGTAGATACAGATTCTTATTTGCCAAATCCGCAGCGACAGAAAAATAAAAAAATACGATTCGTGCACATTTCATGTTTTGAAGATCGCTCAAAAAATATTTCGGGTTTGTTGAATGTAATAAGTAAATTGTCGGCCTTACGTAATGATTTTGAATGTCTTATGGTAGGGGAGGGGCTTGATCTGGATCGAATGACAGTGCTGGCTGCAGAACTTGGGTTGACCGAAAACCAGGTTGTTTTTACCGGATTGCTCGAAAACGAAAAGCTGATCGAAGCCTATCAAAATTCCTGTTTTATGGTAATGTTCAGCAATTATGAAAATATGCCGGTGGTGATCAGCGAAAGTTTTTCGTGTGGACTGCCCGTTGTTGCTACTTCGGTAGGAGGGATTCCTGAATATGTAAACGAAACTAACGGAAGGCTTGTTGCAGCGGCAGATGAAGCAGCTTTGCTCAACGCCATTGTGTATATGCTCGACCATTATACCGAATTTAACAACGAACGGATACGACAAAATGCCGTTACTGTTTTTGGTAAACAGGCGGTTGCAGAAAAATTACAAGAGCTATACGGCTTTGTGAAATAAAATTAATCCTGGAATATACATGAACTTCGGAATACTTTGCAATGGTAATTATTTTCAGAAATGGCAACTCGAAACCATTCGATTGCTTATCGAAAACGGCCATTCCTGTTCGCTTCTTATTGTAAATGCCAACCAGGTTCCGGTTCAAAGCTTTCGCAGAAAAATAGCCGGATATCCGTATTCAAAGCTTCTGATCCGTATTTGGTTCAGGTTTTTAATGAAGCCTGATGCTAAAACGCTTGTTGATTTAAAAACAATTTATCCCGGATTGCCTGAAATTAATTGTCTTACCTCGAAAAAAGGATATGCAGAGTATTTTAAAGATTCTGATATTGATACGATTAAATCGAAAAAACTGGATTTTATACTAAGGTTTGGTTTCGGTATTCTGAAGGGTGAAATTCTGGATTCAGCAAAATATGGAGTCTGGTCGTATCATCACGACGACGACCGAAAATACCGTGGCGTGCCGACCGGTTTCTGGGAAATATGGTTCAATGATCCTATCAATGCAGCTATCCTTCAACGGCTTACCAATCAGTTGGATAGCGGCGTAATATTGCGCAAAGCGTATTTTGCAACTATAAATCACTCGTGGCAGGCTAATCTCGATAACCTGCTGAAAAGCTCCACCGAATGGCCTTTGCAGGTATGCCGTGATATCGAAAGCGGAAATACCGGTTTCCTGTCGGTTAAAAATTCGCCGGGTACAGCTATTTATAAACTGCCCGGGAACTTTTTTATGTTGCGCTTTTTACTGAAAATTGCCGCCAACAAAATCAGGTTTCATTACCGCGATTTGTTTCTTACCGAAAAATGGAATGTTGGCATAATCCCTGTTTCTGTCGAAAGTTTTTTGAAACCGGGCGAAAATACAATTCCGGAACCAACGTGGTTGGCGATTAATACAAAAAAATCAGTATATCACGCTGATTCCTTTGGTTTTGCTGACGCTGAACAGTACCATATTATCTGCGAAGAGTACGATTATAAAAATGCGAAAGGTATTCTAACCTCTCTTCAGATTGAAAAAAACACGTTTGTTTTAAAGAAGAAATTTCCGGCACTCGAAAAAAACTACCACCTTGCATTTCCATATCTTTTTGAATTTAAGGGAATAAAATATTGCATTCCCGAAAACTCCGAAGGAAAGAATGTAGATTTGTACCGCTATGAAGTTTCGGGCGGTAATCTTATTTTCGAACAGACCCTCATCGAAAATCTGCAGGCAGTAGATCCGTCGTTATTTTACCACAATGGATATTGGTGGCTGTTTTTTACGGATAGAGTTTCTACAAATGAGCGCTTACATATCTGGTTTTCAACAGATTTATTCGGCCCTTATATTGCTCATGCCAACAATCCGGTTAAGGTGGATGTACGAAGTTCGCGTCCGGCGGGTAATCCTTTTAGTATAAACGGGAAACTTTTCCGCCCGGCGCAGGATTGTTCAATACGCTCAGGCAGAAGGATTTGTATAAACGAAATAGTAACGCTTTCACCAACTGTTTTTGAAGAAAACGTTTACTCAGTGCTCAATCCAGCTCAAAATTCAAAATTCCCCGAAGGGATGCATACTTTTTGTGTAACCAATGGCTCGGTGATTGTAGATGGTAAACGCGAATGTTTTATCTGGCAGGCTTTTTCAAAAAAGCTGTTGAAAAAAATTACTAAAATATTGAAATAGAAAATGATGACTAAACTTAATACTTTCCTGCTGTTTAACATTCTCAACCTATTTGTTGCCAGTGTTTTATTTGCTCAGCAACAGCCAAATATAAATCCTTCGGAAGAGCGGATGCGACAGGATGTTACCATACTTGCTTCCGATTCGTTGCAAGGTCGCGAAGCCGGCACCATCGGCGAACAGATGGCTTCGGATTATATTTCGAAACAGATGCATGGGATTGGACTTTTGCCAAAAGGCAATACAGAAGGATCGTACCTGAGTGAATTCCGGATGAGCTATCCGGTTATTTTTAAAGAAGCCAGTTTGCGTATTAATGATATTACTTTCAAGCATATAGAAGAGTTTGGCGCCACCGACTTGTCAGCGCCTGGAACTTTAGCAGCGCCTCTGATAAACATTGGAAAAGGGGTTTCCGGAATTTCTTCAATCGGAATTCAGGCTTCGGATATCAGCGGGAAAATTGTTATCCTCGATATCTCGAATGGCTGGAAAAATGAAGACAATGCAACCATTCTTGCTAAAATTATCGCAAAAGTTAAGGCTGCTGTTGATATGGGAGCAGTAGGAGTAATACTTCATAACACATCGCGTAAAGCAACTGAAGATGTGCTGTTTGGATCGCCTTTTACTGAATCCTTAGATATTCCGGTAGTATATATTGCACGTTTACCGTTTAATAAAATCAGTAAAATTAAAACTGCTGATTGCTCTTTATCAGTCGAAATTGACCGTACCATCTCAAAACCGGCCAATGTTATCGGCTGGATTGATAATAAATCAACAAAAACCGTGGTTATAGGAGCACATTACGATCATGTTGGTATTACAAAGGGAAAAGGAACTGGTCCGCAACCCGCAATTCATAATGGCGCGGATGATAACGCCAGCGGAACGGCAGTTTTACTTGAACTGGCGCGGTGGGCTATGAACAACGAAAGCCTGAAATACAATTACATTTTTGTTGCTTTCAGCGCTGAAGAAAAAGGATTGTTTGGCTCAAAAGCCTTTTGCACTCGTGAGTGGGTGAATAACGACAACATAGTTTATATGCTGAACCTTGATATGGTTGGCAGGCTTGGTAGCCAGGGCGATACGGTGAGTGCCCTCGGCGTTGCATCATCACCTGTTTGGGAAAATCTGCTCGCTGGTATCGAATTTTCTGGTTTTTCGATTAAGAAAATTAATGGAGCGCCTCCGTTTTCCGATCATGCACCGTTTTTGAAAAAGGACATTCCTGTTATGTATTTTACTACCGGCTTACATCCCGATTACCATACTCCAGCTGACGATACGGAATTAATTAATTTTAAGGGAATGGCTGAGTTAGTAGCATATATCAGGCTATTTATCAGATCAGCAGAGAGATTGCCCGAAATTCCATTTCACAAAATCGGACCTTTGCAAAATACACGGGCTTACATTCAGACTTTCTGAAATTCAGGACTTACTTTTTGTTGCAGTCAGAAAAATATTAAAGGTAAAATCAGTGTAACGGGTGCTGTTTTTTTCAAGCAGAAAGATTATGATTCCTTTCAGGCTAATTATTGGTAAAAGGATTAATACCAATATATAGGGAACGATTGAGGATATCTTTGCGATGTTTTTTTTTCTTTTCCACAACTCGGGAAACAGCCGCAGATAGCGCATAAAAAGTGCATAATTCATTGCACCATAGGCACCAAAACTTTCAGTTTCAGCCTTTCCGAACCCGTTTTTCTCCGATAAATCCCTGAGGTTAAATGCGGTATGACGGAAACGATCCTCGCTGCTCCAAACCGGGTAAAGCAAATCGGTAGTAAGTAATAATTTTCCACCAGGTTTCAACACGCGTGAAATTTCTTTGAAAAACGCTTCCGGTTTATCTATAACCGACAAAACCTGGAAACAGGCCACTCCATCCAGCGAATTGTCAGCAACAGGCAGGGCTTTCCCATCTTCAATCCAGTATGTTGTAAGCGGGTTAAGTCGTTCAATATCTTCTGCAGAATAATGGCGTTTTGTATTGGTAGTGAGGTATTCACCGGCATTGGCAAAAAACTTTTTATAGGGCTGATCGCCGGCACCGATATCGAGCCATCGACCGGTTAAATCTGCCGAAATCCGGTTTAATTTATTGTGCATCATTGCCTTATGCATGTCGAACTGCATGACATGCAAATATTGGTACAGCAACCAGGCAGGCTTCAGGTTCATCGGCATTACATTTTTTGCAAACTTAATCAATCACATCGTATTTCGTATTTAACTTTTTTACTTTTGTAAATGATATTTTTTTTCAGGAATATCTTTTCAATAGTCAAATCAACTAAAACAGATGGAAGCTAAAACCCAACTTGAAGATTTGCCAAATATTGGCAACACATTAGCCATACTGCTGCATGAAACAGGTATCAACTCACCCGAAGATCTATACGAAACCGGGGCTGTTCAGGCTTTTATCAGGATCAGGGCAATAGATCCGGATGCCTGTTTCAGTAAGCTGTGCGCAATTGAGGGTGCAGTTGAAGGTATAAGGTGGCATAAGCTGTCAAAAGAGAAAAAATCTGAATTAAAACACTTTTTTACAATCATTGATAAGTAGAGGAACTGGATTGCGAATACAGAATGGGACCTGCATTTTTGTATCCGGAATTCCTGGAGTATCCTCTTTGCCGGATTTTTTTGTAATTTAGCCAATCGAGTAATAAAATATTTCCCTGTTCAGATGTTTCAACCCAAAATAAAGTTTCTGTGTTTTTTACTGCTGATTATAGCAACCCCTGCTATGAGCAACGTTAAAATTGACATGTTTTCAGGAAACGATTCGGTTGTAACCTCCCTTTCGCAGGATGAAACCATTTTATTCAATATGATCAATGATATGCGTCGGCAAAACAAAATGCCGTCTATTCCGCTTTCGTCCGATTTATGTAAAGTTGCGCATGTTCATATTAACGATCTGATTGTCTCAAAACCACAGGAAAAAGGTTGCAGCCTGCACAGCTGGAGTGCAAAGGGGAAATGGACTGAATGTTGCAATACCAAGGATGCTTTGGGCCTACAATGCATGAAATCTAAACCTAAGGAGATAACCGGTTATCCCGGAAACGGTTATGAACTGATTTATTGGGAAGAGCAAGATGCAACTCCCGCCGATGCCGCTGCTTTATGGCAACAGGTTGACGCGTCGGCAGATATGATACTAAGTCGGGGTAAATGGAAAAACTACCAATGGAAAGCGATGGGCGTTGGATTACGAGAAGGTTATGCTGTTCTGTGGCTTGGCGATAATGCTGGTAAAATTACCGAGACTGAAAAAGAAGCAAACCTGCAGATTGCCTCTAAAGAGCCATTATCAGCCAAACCCCAGGAAAAAGTTACTCATAATACTCCTTCAGAAACTGCAAAAAAAACAGCAGACATTCCGTCCAAAGAACAGAATAAACAAATTTCAGATGAAAGTCAGGTTCCAAAATACCACCTTATAGTTGCCAGTGTAAAAACGCCTGAAGGCGCAAAATCGGAGTTGAAAAGGATTAAAGCCATGGGTTATCCTGATGCTTATATACTTTCAGGTGATGGTGTTTATCGTATAGCACTCATTTCGTATAACAGCAATAAAGAGGCCAGCCATTTCCTGCCCCCATTAAGATCTGATTTTTCCGGTATCTGGATTTTAAAGAAATAGAAGAGTTTCAGGGTTCAAAGGTTCAAATGCTTCGCGTTCAATTGCCTGCGGCGTTCAAATGCTTCGCGTTCAATT
>CAZOXJ010000020.1:0-31039 GCA_964583325.1 uncultured Lentimicrobiaceae bacterium | reverse complement strand
TTATCGAGATTCCTGCATTTGAATAAGCGAATGCGTTCAAATCTATATACTTTTTATATCTTTCAATATATCAGCATATTAAAAATACATTATAAATAATTAGATAGTAATATTCAAATAGAAAAAAGTAATTTCTTACCGAATATATTCTTAAAAAATATTTACAGAAACCACTTGTTATTCTGTTATGAAATTATAATTTTGTCGCATATTGTTGATCTAATAACAAGCAAAAAACTTATTTAAAACTATGGCAAAAAGAACCATTGTATCCATGCCAGGTGATGGTATAGGAAAAGTAGTATTGGAGCAGTGCATTCGCGTACTCGATGCTGCAGGATTTGAAGCTGAATATGTTAACGGCGACATTGGGTGGGAATTCTGGTGTAAAGAAGGCAATCCGTTGCCCGATCGCACAATAAAACTCCTGGAAGAACATAAAATTGGCCTTTTTGGTGCTATCACATCAAAACCAAAAGACAAAACTGCCGCTGAACTGGCTCCTGAATTGCAGGGAAAAGGATTTACATATTATAGTCCGATAGTTACAATGCGCCAGTATTTTGATCTGGATATTTGCATGCGTCCATGTAAAACGCTTAAAGGAAATCCGTTGAATTTTATTCGTCGCGGTAAGGATGGCATTGAAGAACCTGAAGTTGATGTAATGATTTTCCGTCAGAACACCGAAGGTTTATATGGTGGTGTTGAATGGACAAATCCTCCTGATCAGGTTTATGATGCTTTAATGACACATCCGAAATTCAAAGCAAACTTTGGTTGGTGCCCGCGTCCTGAGTTAGCTGTTTCGACCCGTATTTTTACAAAAAAATACGTTACACGCATTGTAAAAGCAGCTTTTGAATATGCTCAGCAACGTGGTTTCAAAAAAATTACGGTTTGTGAAAAACCTAACGTAATCCGCGAAACTTCGGGTATGATGCTGAAAGTAGCACAGGAAATGAGCAAAACAGATTATCCTGACATTTGGGTTGAAGATGTGAATATTGATGCCATGACCATGTGGCTCACTAAAAGCCCCGAAAACTACAATGTTATAGTTGCCGGAAATATGTTCGGCGATATCGTTTCGGATGCTTTTGCAGGTTTGATCGGAGGTTTGGGTTTTGCAACTTCAGCACAATTCAATCCCGAAACCGGTGTCAGCGTTTTTGAACCAACACATGGTTCAGCACCCAAATATGCCGGTTATGATGTATCAATAGTCAATCCAATTGCAATGATCCTTTCAGGTGTAATGATGCTCGAACATCTTGGTGAAATGCAAATGGCAAACCGAATTCGTAAAGCTATTGCTGATGTAGTTGCTGAAGGAAAAGTTAAAGCCTATGATATGATGAAACTGAAAGGTACGCCTGATGTTATCAACCAGGGAGCTGCTTCAACAATACAAATGGCAGATGCAATAATTGCGAAACTATAAAACCTTACAAAATTTTGAGAGAGCCGCCCTTTCAGCGGCTCTTTCCTTAATATCCCTAACCTATGAATATTGAACCCAAATACCTCGAACAAGCCCGCAAATTATGGCCTGAACTGGAATGGATAAAAGATTCCGATCTGAAAGAAAAGACAACACTTACCTGGGCTTTGGCCCTTCAGCGCAGTGTGCTAACACCTGAAGATCTGAACACTATTCCTTTTACACTTTTGTGTGGACCTGATTTAAAAGTTACTTTTATGGATCACAAACGTTGTGTGGTTCACGTGGCTTTAGATTCAGGAAATAAAATGAACGAATTTTTCAAAACCGACCTTCCTGTTAATATGGATGTGTTGATTGCAGGAGCAATCCTTGCTGATGTAGGTAAACTGCTGGAGTATGAAATGAAAGACGGAAAATCGGTGCAGGGAAACTACGGAAAGTATGTCAGGCATCCTTTTTCGGGCGTATCCTTAGCCGAGCAATGTGGTGTTCCTTCAGCTGTTTGTCATATCATTGCAACCCATGCAGGTGAAGGAGATATGGTAAAACGAACAACTGAGGCGTATATCGTGCATCATGCCGATTTCATGACATTTGAACCTTTCAGGGAAAGATTGAAGATATAAGTTTGAAAGTGAAAAGTGTTGCTTCGTTTCACTCGCAATGACAGTGAAGAGTGAAAAGTAAAAAAAGGACAATAGTTTATAAATCATCTGAGCAGACAGGTATATAGAATACGTAACTATTTCCCATTAACCATTAACTAACCAATCCATGACAATAATAGAAAAAATAATAGCAAACCACAGCAGCCAGGAAACAGTTAAACCAGGTGATATAGTGGATGTATTTATTGATGCCCGAGCAGCCCGCGATTTTGGCGGAGCCAATGTGGTCGAAAATATCCTGAACAACGGATTGAGTGTTCACGATGCCTCACGCACATTTTTCACTTTCGATTGCAACCCCGGAGGCTCTGATCAGAAATATGCTGCAAACCAGCATTTCTGCCGTCTCTTTGCCCGTCAATATGATATTAAAGTATATGATATTGATTCGGGGGTTGGTACTCACCTTGCGATCGATAAAGGCCTTGCTTACCCAGGCTCAACATTTGTTTCTACTGATTCGCACGCCAATATAATGGGTGCCATCGGTGCTTTCGGACAAGGAATGGGCGATCAGGATATTGCTGCAGCTTGGGCAAAAGGATCGGTATGGTTTAAAGTTCCTGAATCAGTTAAATTGATTCTCAAAGGAAAACGTCCAGCCAATGTTACTGCAAAAGATGTTGTGTTAAACCTGCTTTCTATTTACGGCGCGAATAAACTATTGGGCTACTCAGTTGAAATTGAAGGAGATGCAGTTGAAGATTTTACTCTCGACGAACGTATCACCATTGCCTCAATGGGTACTGAAATGGGCGCCATTATTATTCTTTTCAGCCCGAACGAAAAAGTCTTAAATGAGCTCGAAAAGCTTTCAGGTAAACGTTTTGAAACCATAAAAGCTTCGCCTGATGCGAAATACACTTTTATTCACGAAATTGAGATCGGCAACTTTGTTCCTATGGTTGCTAATCCGGGGCATCCGCATGATGATGTTTCGGTTGAGAGCGTTAAGAATACCAAAATCGATTCCGCTTTCCTCGGAAGTTGCACCAATGGTCGCATGGAAGACCTCCGTATTGCTGCTGCTTTGCTGAAAGGTCGTAAAGTGGCGCCCGGCGTAGTTTTAAAAATTGTCCCGACTACCGATGCCATCTGGCGCGAAGCACTTGAGGAGGGTCTTATTCAGATATTTAAGGATGCCGGAGCGCTGGTTTCAAACGCAGGCTGTGCCGGTTGTGCTGCAGGACAAGTTGGTCAGAACGGACCTGATGAAATAACCATAAGTACCGGTAACCGCAATTTCTCGGGCAAACAAGGCAAAGGTTCCATGTTCCTGGCTTCTCCTGCTGTTGTAACAGCATCTGCTATAGCCGGTTACATAACTACACCTGACGATATTCCGGATTCACCAGCTACTTTTACTAAACCTGAGATCAAACACCGCGATGTTGTTGTCCGCGAAAAATCAGAAAAACCTGAGATTATTGAAGGCCGTGCATGGGTTATCCGCAAGGATGATATTGATACGGATATGATTTTCCATAACCGCTACCTTACTATCACCAATATCAGGGAAATGGGGCAATATACTTTCGACAACCTGAAAGGATATGAGGATTTTGCAAAGAAAGCCCAACCCAACGATATTATTTTCACAACCAAGAATTTTGGTGCAGGAAGTTCGCGGCAGCAGGCTGTTGATTGTTTCCAATCGTTAGGAGTAACTGCAATTATTGCTGAATCGTTTGGTGCTATTTACGAAAGAAATGCAATAAATGCGGCCCTACCGATTCTTACTTATTCGCCAGGACAACTCGAAGAGCTTGATCTTGAGCAGGATGACCAGGTAAGAGTAAATTTCGGCACTGGCGAGATTACGAATATTTCGAAAAACAGATCGCTCTTTATCAATAAGTTCTACGATGCCCAGATGCAGATTTACAAAAACGGAGGATTACTCTAAATAAATCTGAATCCTAAAAAAAAGCCCGGGTAGAAATGCCGGGCTTTTTTTTTGAATTGTCACGTTAAGCTTATGATCCCTTTTGGCGGTTGAAGAATAGAACCAACCCCGGGAAGATAAAAGGAAGTCCATAAATCAATGCCATTTTAAATTCGCCTAATCCTCCAATAATCAGAAGGTAAATCATCATAAAAATACCTCCGGCAATCATTATTATTCCACCTTTTCTTGGATTTGAAATGGCCAGCACATAACCGCCAACCGAAATCATCATCAAAATCATAATAGGAATTACAGCAGCTTTTCCCTCAAAAAGGTTGGTTACACCATCGGCTATCAGGAAGAAAGTATAAAAAAGTGAAACCTGAAATCCGATGATCAATGCCAGGTAATGTAGAATTTTAGAAGCTCTCAGCATGATGAATCAGAATTATTATTTTTATTTTGAAGCATATTCAGTATTAACACTCAGATAACCGGGATAAGTTATCGGGAAACCATTCACATTTATTGTAGGTTTCATCTTAAGCGTAAATCGTGTTGGTTTATTTCCGTTGCCTGCCAGGTTTAGTCCAAAATTAATTATTGCATCAGAACTTTTTCCTGATAAAGCTTTTTTCAGATCAACATGCATCTGTACAGGAATTATCGCAACTCCATGGTTTGCCGGAATTGTAACCTGCCTGTCAAGAATACCTTGTGTCATTTCAATGTCATCAATTAAAAGAATCCAATCAATTTTGGTCATACCGGCAGCCGCACTATTCGGATTTTTGGCTTCAATATTAAGTGTAAAATCGAGAGGGAATTGCTGGCTGGCCATGGCCGTTGCAAGCCTGGTAGCATCCATCATTTTCAGGTCGGACAAACTATGTATATTCTGAACATTTATTCCTGCAAGGTTCAGATTTTGAACCGATTCGAGTTTGAAATCGCATTTTGCGAGGTTACTCACCTGGTTAACTTGCTGCAAAACATCGCAGGAGGTTAAAAACATTAACAACGTAATTGAGACTACAAGCACTCTTTTCGCACTATTCATGATTGGGTTTTTTAGTTGAAACTGGCAATTAATAATCAAAAACCGTTCCATTGAACTTATTTAGAAACGCTCAAAATTACACTATGCTCAATCAGTATCAAAAAATAATACCGACATTTGAGCAATTAAATACTTATATATCAGAATGGCGAAAATTGTTTCATATTCCGAAGCTGCTTCCATTGGAATGCATGGTATGGTGCTTGTTGCCCGGGCGGGCGAAACTATTAATGTTCAAAAAATCGCCGAAATCACCGGCTCTTCGCGTCACCACGTAGCAAAAGTTATGCAACGTTTGGTAAAAGAAGGGTTTTTATCTTCGAACCGTGGACCTTCAGGTGGCTTTAAACTGAATATTGAGCCTGCCGGAATTACACTTCTGCAAATATATGAAGCCATTGAAGGCCAGGTAAAAGTACTGAGCTGTCCTCACGAAAAACAAGTTTGTCCGTTCGATAAGTGCATTTTGGGTACTGTGGTTTCGAAAATGACGCAAACTTTTCGCGATCATCTTTCTACTCAGTCGTTAGCTGACTTGATGGAATAATCTGTTAATTACTCCCCTTTCACTAAAATCCTTTCTTTTTTTTTATCAATTTATTTCAAATAAAAATTTATTCTTATATTTGCGCATTCAAATACCTAAATTCCTATTTAAGTTGAGCAGACTGATACATATTTCTGAAGCAGCATCACTGGCTATTCATAGTCTGGCTCTTATCGCATCATCAAAAGTGAAGCTTAACGCGAAAAAAATCGCAGAAATACTTCATGTTTCGCAAAATCACCTGGCAAAAATCTTACAGGTTCTGGCAAAAAACGAATACCTCGAATCAAACCGCGGACCAGGCGGAGGATTTATTATGAAAAGGAATGCAGCCGAAATCACTATGCTTGAAATTTATCAGTTGATTGAAGGAAATGTCGATTGCCAGCTCTGTGGTATTACCGAGAGCCGATGCCCATTTATTACCTGTATTTTTGGGGGTAAGCCGGATAAACTCACAACTGAATTCGTTGAATATTTAAACAACACAAAAATATCAGACCTGAAAACAAAAGAAATTACGTATGCTTAGAAAAATCATTCAAATTGACGAAGAGAAATGCAATGGATGTGGATTATGCATTCCGAACTGCCATGAAGGAGCGCTCCAGATAATAGATGGCAAAGCCCGGTTAATCAGCGACTTGTTTTGCGATGGCTTAGGCGCCTGTTTGGGACATTGTCCTGAAGGCGCTATTGAAATTATAGAACGCGAAGCAGAGCCATACAACGAAACAATTGTAATGGAAACCATCGTAAAGCAAGGACGCAATACAATACTTGCCCATTTGGAACATTTGCGCGATCATAATGAACATGAATTTCTTAAAGAAGCTGTTGCGTACATTAAAAAACACGAAATCGATCTGAGCCCAGGAGCTCCCACAAAACCAACTATTGCATCAACAGTAATTTTCCCGAATATGAAAGAAGCATTAAACCATGTAAAACCAGAACACGAGAGTTCGTGTGGCTGCGGTAGTTCCAAAACTATCGATTTCCGTATTGATCTTGATAAAGTAAACACAGCCGCAGTAACTGCGAACGCAACAGTTCCAAATGCAGCTCCTGCCCCGTCGGAACTACGCCAATGGCCTGTTCAACTGCACCTTGTAAATCCTAATGCATCTTATTTTCAAGGTGCCGATGTAGTGTTAGCTGCTGATTGCGTGGCATTTGCCATGGGCGATTTTCATGAACGTTTGCTTAAAAACAAGTCACTGGCTATAGCTTGCCCGAAACTCGATACCAACAAAGATGTTTATCTCGATAAACTTTCGACAATGATTTCGGATTCGAAAATTAATACACTTACTGTCCCTATAATGGAAGTCCCTTGTTGCGGAGGCCTGATACAAATGGCAAAAATGGCTGTTCAGCAATCAGGTCGGAATATTCCTGTGAAAAAAATTGTAATTGGCATTAAAGGCGATATTTTATCTGAGGAGTGGGTTTGATAAAGTTAATAAAGCCATCTTTTTGAAAATTTTCCGGACTGTCAGTATCTTATCCTGATTCTTTAATAAATTTAATGAACCTGGAACGAATACTACTATAAACTAATATCCAACAATATAACCAAAGTTAAAATGGAAAAAGAAAAAATAGAAACCGGCATTCCTTTCTCTTTTGTTGATTCAGTAAATTATCAGAGCGATGGGATAGTCAGCAAGCGAATAATACAGAAAGAAAAAGGAAACATAACACTTTTTGCTTTCGACGCTGGTCAGAAACTCAGCGAGCATACAGCACCTTTTGATGCCCTCGTGCAGGTTTTACAGGGAAACGCTGAAATTGTGATAGGCGGAAAACCAAACCAACTCACAACAGGTCAAAGCATTATTATGCCGGCGAATATTCCTCATGCTGTAAATGCCAACGAAAAATTTATCATGCTTCTGACAATGATCAGAGAATAACCCATGCAGATATTTCTCCTGAAATCACGTCGTGAAAGAGAAAGAATCATTGTTCAAAAAATGATTGAGATGCATTGTGCCGCTAACCATAAAAAGGAATCGGATTTGTGTGCCGAATGCACTGAATTGGCAAAATATGCCGAGAGGCGACTTTTATCCTGCATGTATGGCGATGTAAAACCTGTTTGCAAAAACTGCCCGGTACATTGTTATTCTCCTCAAAAGCGCGAGCAAATGCAATCTGTAATGCGTTGGTCTGGTCCCAGGATGATGCAGCAGAAGCCTTTTTATGCAATAGTTCATCTCATTGATAATTTGCTGGCTCCAAAACCTGAAAGAAAACCTGCAAAGAGGAAAATATAACCATGAGAATCAATACGCTCAAAACTGCACCCAAAGTCCGGTTTAACATTGAAGGATATGTTATGCATACTTCCGCTTCGCTTGAGGTTATTCATTTGTGCCTGCAACCCGGACAGGCAATTCCTCTGCATTCGAATCCGTTCGATGTTGTTGCCTGCCTGGTTGAGGGAGAAGCAACATTGCTAATGGGCGAAAAACAGGTGAAACTTGGATTGTATGATGTGGCAGAAATAGAAAAGGACGATGAACGCGGATTTTCAAATAACGGAATTTTGGAAGCCAGGATTCTCATTTTGAAAAAGTTCTGATGCTGTTTTTAAATTTAACTCACAAAAGTGCTCCTGAAGCACTTTTTTTGTTTCTGCTGTCACCACCTACGTTCAGCAAATTAATACCTTTGAATCCGCAAAATTTTTAACCTTATCACCTATTTTTATGTCAGATATGCCTTCACCCGATTTTGTAACTTCAGCCAATGTACTTGATATGTACACAGTTGCAAACGAATTCTGCATTTTTACCGAAGCAGCTGAAAAATACAATCCTGAAGAAGTTATTCAGTATTATGCGAAAATTTGTCCTTTGTTGTATTTAAAAGGAGCAATATTGCCGATAGTGGAAGCTGACGAGGATTTTTTAGGCGAACGGTTTGTAAATGAAGATCAGTGGGAGAATATCTATAACTCTTTGCTCACTTTGTTTGCTGACAAAGATGAATTTTATACTTTGTCCTACGATAGTGGTGACAATGTTCCGTTGCGGGCAAGTATTTCGGAACATTTGGCAGATGTATATCAGGACCTTAAAGATTTTGTATTGCTGTATCAGAAAAACCTTTCGTACGCAAAACAAAATGCCGTGTACGAATGCCGTACATTATTTATTTCTCATTGGGGAATTCGAATAGCGGCTCTGCTGCCAGCATTGCATGCCGTTGCTTTTCGTCCCGAACAGGATGATGACCTGATCTATTAGCTGGTAAAAATCTGAATTACAGAAAGGTATATCCTCAATACGTTAAACTCAGGATTTTCGATCAATAGTTGTTTAAGGATAATTTAAACCATGTATCTTTGCGCAATATTTATTTGATCTTAATAGCAATTGACAGTGAATCTGAGTGAACTCCAACCGGGAAATAAAGCCACTATTGTCAGAGTGAAAGGGCGTGGTGCTTTTCGGAAAAGGATCACCGAAATGGGATTTGTTGTCGGGAAAGAAGTTACCGTTATCAAAAAAGCTCCTCTTCAGGATCCGGTTGAATACAACATACTTGGTTATAATGTTACCCTTCGCATTAATGAAGCACATCTTATTGAAATTGATCCACTTAACATAACTGAGCAGGAACCAAACTATTCAGGAACTTTAACTGAAGATTCCGAAAACAGAAGTTATTCAGGGCAAGGTAAAACGATACATATTGCCTTTGTAGGAAATCCGAATTCAGGTAAAACAACACTTTTCAATTATGCTTCCAACTCGCGCGAACGGGTAGGAAATTATAGCGGTGTTACTGTGGGTGCCAAGGAAGCGCGCTTCGAAATGCACGGCTATCATTTTATTATTACGGATTTGCCGGGTACTTATTCAATTACTGCATATTCGCCCGAAGAGCTGTTTGTACGCGATTTCATTAATGAAAATATGCCTGATGTGGTTGTAAATGTAATCGACGCATCAAACCTCGAACGCAACTTATATCTTACCACACAGCTTATTGATATGGATATCAGGGTAATCGTAGCCCTGAATATGTTCGATGAACTGCAACGCAAAGGAGATATATTAAATTATGAATACCTGGGACAGATGCTTGGGGTCCCTTTTATGCCTACTATTGCTTCGCGTGGCAAAGGCATCAGTGAACTTTTTGCAAAAATAATCGAAGTTTGTGAAGGCAGTGACCAGGTTTCGAGGCATATACATATAAACTACGGGCATTCGCTCGAAAAAGGTATTAAAGCTGTTCAGAAAAAAATCCGTATCCCTGAAAACAATGACTTTCTGAATAAAATTTCATCACGCTTTTTATCAATAAAATTGCTTGAAAACGATCCCGACGCCATTGAAAAAGCCAGGAAACTAAAAAATCCTGATGAAATAACTGAAACTGTCAAGCGCGAACGGACCAGGATTGAAACTGATCAGCGTGAAGATACCGAAACTCTAATAACCGATGCCAAATATGGCTTTATTGCCGGCGCTCTGGCGGAAACACTGAAACCTAACCCCCAGATCCGCCGAAAGAAAAGTGAAATCATCGACACTTTTATTACTCATAAATTTTGGGGGATACCCATTTTTGTGTTCTTCATGTGGGCTACTTTTTACGGCACATTCAAGCTAGGCAATTATCCAATGCAATGGATTGAATGGATGGTTCAGGAAATATCTGTTCTAATCCAGGCCAATATGACTGACGGCATGCTGAAAGATCTTTTGATTCAAGGTGTAATCGGAGGCGTAGGTGGCGTTATTATATTCCTGCCTAATATCCTGCTCCTGTATTTGTTTATATCACTCATGGAAGATACCGGTTACATGGCCAGGGCTGTATTTATCATGGACAAATTGATGCACAAAATCGGATTGCATGGAAAATCATTTATTCCTCTTTTGATGGGATTCGGGTGCAACGTACCTGCAATTCTATCAACACGAATAATTGAAAGCCGCCGCGACAGGCTGATAACCATGCTCATAAACCCTTTTATGTCGTGTAGTGCCCGGTTACCGGTTTATATTCTTTTCATCACAGCATTTTTTCAGTCCTACCAGGGAACAATTTTGTTTGCGATTTATATTACCGGAGTACTGCTGGCTATAGGATCGGCACTGGTTTTCCGAAAAACGATATTCCGGAAAAAAGATGTCCCTTTCGTAATGGAACTCCCACCCTATCGGGTCCCTACTTTGCGAAGCATTGTAAAGCATGTATGGTTCCGGACCGGACAATACCTTCAGAAAATTGGTGGAATTATTCTCGTGGCTTCTATAATTATCTGGGCTCTGGGATATTTTCCTGTTGATTATAGTGAAAAGGATCAACTAAATATAAAGATGACCGAATTGGAACAGCAACTTAGTACTATAACTGAGTCTGAAATCCATTCCCAAAAAGAAAAAGATTCACTTTTAACCGCAATTGGCTCAGATATTTCGAAACTGAATTTTTATATGAATTCAATGCAGCAGGAAAATTCCTATATCGGACGTATCGGGCATTTTATTGAACCAGCCATGCGTCCGCTGGGATTCGACTGGAAAATGAGTGTTGCACTGCTGACCGGTGTTTCGGCCAAAGAAGTTGTTGTTGGCACATTAGGAGTTTTATATCAAACAGACAATACGGATAACGGGAATCATTCCCTGGTCCAAAAACTTCAAAAACAAACATACACTTCGGGAATCAATATTGGCAAGCCGGTTTTCACACCTTTGGTAGCGCTGAGTTTTATGATTTTTATACTCATCTATTTCCCATGCATCGGAGTTGTTTCGGCAATCAGCCGCGAATCGGGGCATTGGAAATGGGCCTTGTTCGTAGTCGTTTATACCACAATGCTGGCTTACCTGGGTTCGCTGGCGGTTTATCAGATTGGTTCTTTTTTCTTTTAATTTCAAACCTATGGAATGGATTTCATCGCACCCTCAACTGATTTTTTATATCCTACTGGCTATCGCCGTTTTACTTAGCAGGATTCCTTTACTTGGCAAGTATTTCAGAAGTATTAATACGCTTGTTCACGAAGCCGGGCATGCTTTCGCTACACTTATTCTGAGTGGCGAAGTAATTGCCGTAAATCTTTTTGCTGACACTTCGGGCTCAACAGTAACCAAAGCAAAAAATAAATTTTCACAAGCTCTGATATCGCTTGCAGGCTATCCGGTTTCGGCACTTATAGGCTGGCTTTGCCTTTTTTTGCTATATAAAGGGTATTACCTTTATATACTTTTTATCCTTACAAGTATCGCATTGATTATCATGATACTATCATTAAAAAATATGTATGGATTATTCTGGGCGGGAACTTTTGTTGTACTTAATTTGTTACTTATTTACTTCAATAACCAAACGGTAATCTATATTTTCGCTGCTTTTTATGCACTTGTAATTTTTACCGATGCAATCATCTCATCGTTTATCCTGCTGGTATTAGCGATAAAACAACCTAAAAAAGCCGGCGATGCTACCAACCTGCAGAAAACAACAAAAATACCGGCTGTGGTATGGGCAATACTTTTACTGGCATTTACACTGTTTATTTCGTGGCTTTCGATAATAAACTATTTCCCATCCATTAAAACACTGATTGGGTAACGTTTATGTCTTCAAAGGAAATTTGAAAAACGACAAATCTATTTCAATTTATCGAGCCTGTTCATTCCCTCAACGGCTTTAGGATCGTTGGGTTTTATTATAAGTACCTGCTGGTAATCATTTTTTGATTTTTCTTTTTCCTTTAGCAGTTCGTAGCAAAAACCACGATTGTACCATGCATCCGTATACTCCGGGTCCAGTTCGATAGCTTTGGTGAAGAAAGTTACTCCTTCCGCGTAATCGCTGAGATAAACAAGATTAACATACCCAATATTGTAATATGCAAGTATATTACCCGGATTCACTTTAATAAGTTCTTCATAGGTTTGAATGGCTTTTTCCGGCTGATCGTTTTCCTGGTAAAGTAAACCAAGGTTATACAAGGCTTCAGTACTTCTCGGGTTGGCCTTCACTGCACTTTTAAAATATTCAATCGACATTTTCTGATCGCGGCTTTCCCAAATATAACCTAACTGCATAAGGGCATCAAAATGAGCCTGGTCAATAGTTACAGCTCGCTGAAAACTTTGTATCGCAAGATCCATTTTATCGTTTTCCATCAAAGCCATTCCTTTCAGAAAATAGGCATCAGCCTTATCAGGATCAATTTCGAGTGTTTTCTCAACCGAAACTGCGCAGTTTTCATAATCCTTCATAACCAGGTAAAGTTTGGCTTTCTTCAGATATATATCCGCATTTTTATCATCAAACTGAAGTACCCTGTTCAGTGCATCCAGCGATTCCTGGGGTTTCCCCATTAACAGGTAAATACCCGAAAGCCCGGTGTATGCCTTAACTGATTTCGGATCAAGTTCAATAGCTTTATTAATATCCGAAAGTGCATCGTTAAATAATTCGCGTCTTACAAAATACTCCGAACGTTGTGTGTACAAACCAGAATTCCCGGGATCTTTCGAAATGGCATCATTTAATGCCAAAAGTTCCTGCGATATAGAATCATTTGCTGACACCTTGCTACCCGACTCTGACTGATTACACGCAAAAAATGCCGGTGAGACTGTTAAGGCCAGTAAAATAAAAAGTACAATGTTACGCATGGGAAACGGTTGAATTAGTTTGCAAAAATAAAAACTCCGGCTGAATATTCATCCGGAGTTTTCGCATTTTATCTGTTAAACAGCAGGTAAATCAAAATGAACTTATAAATTTCATTAAATCAGCTCATTATGCTTTAAGGGCAATTATAAGTTGTGCTTCAATTTCATCGCAAAGTTCAGGATTGTCAGCAAGCAATTTTTTCAAAGCATCCCTTCCCTGGCCCAATTTGGTTTCGCCATAGCTAAACCAGGAACCGCTCTTTTTAATAATATTTCGCTCAACACCGAGATCAATGATTTCGCCATATTTGGAGATACCTTCACCATAAATTATATCAAATTCAGCCTGGCGGAAAGGCGGAGCTACTTTGTTTTTAACAACTTTCACTTTAACACGGTTACCTATTGCCACGTCTCCGTCTTTAATCTGAGTCTGACGGCGAATATCCAAACGAACTGAAGCATAAAATTTCAATGCATTACCACCGGTAGTAGTTTCGGGATTACCAAACATAACACCGATTTTTTCGCGCAACTGGTTAATAAAAATACAACAGCAGCCAGTTTTACTTATGGTGGATGTAAGTTTACGAAGTGCCTGCGACATAAGCCTGGCCTGCAAACCCATTTTCGAATCGCCCATTTCACCTTCTATTTCACTACGGGGAGTTAAGGCTGCAACGGAGTCGATAACAATTATATCAATTGCTCCCGAACGAATAAGGTTTTCGGTAATTTCCAAAGCTTGCTCGCCGTTATCCGGTTGTGAAATAAGCAGATTTTCGATATCAACACCTAATTTCTGCGCATAATAGCGATCGAAAGCATGCTCAGCATCAATAAAAGCGGCTATTCCACCTTTTTTCTGCGATTGTGCTATTGCATGCAAAGCCAATGTTGTTTTACCTGACGATTCAGGTCCGTATATTTCAATTACTCTGCCTTTGGGTAAACCGCCAACTCCAAGAGCTATATCCAAACCCAGCGAACCGGTGGAAATAGCCGGAGTATCTTCAACAACCTGGTCACCCAGTTTCATAATAGTACCTTTACCATATGTTTTTTCGAGCTTATCCATTGTAAGCTTCAGGACATTCAGTTTTTCCTGGTTGGTATCTTCCTTTGCCATTTTTTAATAATTTAACTTTAGATAGCAAATTTACTCTGTTTATGTTCTAAACAAAAATATACTTTGAATCTGAAGGAGGTTTTTATCAACAAAATTATTGCCACAGCAAATATATGAAAAATGCAGTGGCAATAAAGATTTTAATCATTCAGGCATTAAAATCCATTATCCTTTAAGTATCTGATCTGTATGGTTTTTCGTATCAACCTGGGTGAAAATCTTTTCAATATTGCCGTCTTCATTTATCACAAAAGTTGACCTTAAAACACCTTCATAGCTCTTACCCATAAACTTTTTAGGGCCCCAGGCTCCATAAGCAGAAATAATTTCTTTTTCAGTATCCGGGAGAAGTGAAAAAGGCAGTTCATACTTATCAGCAAACTTTAAATGAGATTTCAGCGGATCAGGGCTAACGCCGATAACTGCATATCCCAGTTTTAAAAGTTCAGCATAATTATCACGCAGGTTACAGGCTTCGGCAGTGCAACCAGGAGTATCATCCTTGGGATAAAAATATAGGACAACCTTTTTGCCTTTCAGCGATTTAAGGGATATTTCGTTGCCATGCTGATCATTGGCAGAAAATAAAGGTGCTGCATCACCTGTTTTTAAAGTAATCATATCGTTTTGGATAAAAACTGTTTAACATCTAATTGCAATTATTAAACAGAAAATGATCAAAATAGTTCGAACACAGGGCGATCACAATTTCAGTCTTAAATATTATTATGAGAAGCAAAATACCGACACAAGTCCTTTATCCCACATTCTTCACACTTTGGTTTCCTTGCAATACATACATACCTTCCATGCAAAATGAGCCAGTGATGAGCAATCGAAAGTTTTTCTGATGGAATATATTTAACCAGTTCCTTTTCAGTTTCGAGGGGCGAGCGGGAGTTTGTGGTCAGTCCAATTCGGTTCGAAACCCTGAAAACGTGCGTATCAACCGCCATCGCCGGGAGGTTAAACACTACGGAAGCAATAACATTCGCTGTTTTACGTCCTACTCCGGGCATTTTTTGTAGTTCTTCGATGTCGGAAGGAACAATACCCTTAAATTCGTTAACTAAAGTCTGTGCCATACCAAGGAGGTTTTTGGCTTTATTGTTTGGATACGAACAGCTTTTGATCAATTCGAATACACTTTCAACTGTTGCTGTTGAAAGCGATTGAGCATCCGGAAATTTTTCAAAGAATGGCGGTGTTATCATATTCACTCTTTTATCAGTGCATTGAGCTGATAAGATTACAGCTACCAGCAATTGGTAAGGCGATTGATAAACCAGTTCAGTTTCGGCCACAGGCATTGCTTCCTCGAAATAACTGACAATATTTTTAAAACGTTCTTTCTTTGATAATTTTTTCGGCATATTGGTTGGATAAATCGGAGATTAAAACATTAAGAGCTGGTGAAATAAACAAAACGATCTAATGTTTAAATCCTGTTGTGCAAGGTGCTGAGGATTTAAGTATTAGAATCCAAAAATACAAAACCAATGATTCCGACAAAAAAAAATCCCGCTGCTGGCGGGACTAATTTGTTAAACTTTCAGAACTGTTTCAGTTAAGCACAATATAACAGGAATTAAAATCATTACAATGAATTACCTGCAAAGCTTGTGAATAACTTATCAGCATCTTCACTGCCTGAGGGCCAGGAACCAGACGCCCAACTTTTTGGTTATCGGCAACTTGTGAAGCTTCATTAAGGAGTGTAGAGATTTTTATCATCTATTAGGGTTTTGTTAAACTTTATACCCCAAAAACGACAAAGCCGTCTCTTTTATTGTATCAAATCAAAAATATTTTACACTATACACTCAGTATGATCTCTTTACTGTCAATGAGTTTTCGGAGATTGATGAGCGCATATCGCATACGGCCTAATGCTGTGTTGATACTTACATCAGTCTGTTCGGCAATATCCTTAAAACTCATATCGCTGTAATGCCTGAGCAATAATACTTCGCGCTGCTCTCCTGGCAAATGGTCGATGAGTTTGCGCACATCTTCATAAATCTGGTCAACAATCATTCTTTCTTCGATGGAATCGTCAACAATCCGGAGATTGTCGAAAATATCACCTTCTTCTGAATGGTTGTCCACTATCGGCAAACGTTTCGATTTGCGGTAGTGGTCAATAATAAGATTGTGAGAAATCCGCATAACCCATTGGATAAACTTCCCTTCTTCCTTATAAACACCTGATCGTAAAGTGTTTATAACTTTAATGAAAGCATCCTGAAATATGTCGTCGGCCAGATGTTTATCTCTGACTACGAGAAGGATGTACGAATAAACTTTTTGCTTGTGCCTGTTAATAAGAACCTCAAGACTATATTCATTACCGGCGAGATAGTTGCTTATAAGCTCCTGATCGCTAACAATGGGGGTGGACATAATACCTCCGTATTGGTTAGTAATTATTTGAGTTTAAGAGCGTAGAAATCTATCGATAACGAATTGGTTTTGGTTTATAATTAATGGATCAGGCTATGAAAAGTAATATGTTTATTTTAAACATTTTTACTTTGAGACTTGCAAATGTACACATCTATTCATCTGGTTGCAAATTTTTGTTAAAATTATTTCAAATTGTGCATAAATTCCATATTAATTTTATTCCTAACCATTTGTTTTTCTATGATTTATGTCAGCCTATGTACAGTTAATAAATACATCTTTACCTGCTACAAAGTTGAATTATGAACTCTTTTTCAGTGATAAGTGTTCGAAATGTAAGTAGCTTTGCAGCTGCATTCGTTCATGCAATAACGTAACCTGTTCATCAGGTTACCATCGAAATTGGAAAAATAACCATGATTATTACAGACATTGACCAGTTAGACCCGAAAAAATATATCCTTGTAAAAGGAGCCAGGGTAAATAACCTTAAAAATATTTCAGTAGCTATCAGACGTAATAAGCTGGTGGTGATTACAGGCTTATCAGGATCAGGAAAATCATCGCTTGCGTTCGATACTCTATATGCTGACGGGCAGCGCCGGTATGTTGAAAGCCTGAGCTCTTATGCCCGGCAGTTCCTGGGACGGATGAGCAAACCGGAAGTTGACTATATTAAAGGAATAGCTCCCGCTATTGCCATCGAGCAAAAGGTTAACACCCGCAATCCCCGTTCAACAGTTGGAACTTCAACTGAAATATACGAATATATTAAACTTCTGTTTGCCCGTATCGGTAAAACCTATTCGCCGGTTACAGGTGAGCAGGTTACCAGGCATAGCGTTACCGATGTTGTAAATGTAATTATGGAGCAACAGGAAGGAACGCGAATAATGATTTATAGCCCTGTATATCAGAAGAATGACCGTAACCTAAAAGATGATCTCACAGTTGTTTTGCAGCAAGGATTCAGTAGGGTGCTTTACCAGGATAATATTCTTAAAATTGAAGATATTTTGCCTGAAGCGGAAAAATTCGATTACAATGATATGTTCGTACTGGTTGACCGGTTTACTATTGATAAGGCCGACGAAGATCTTGCTGCAAGAGCTGCCGATTCAGTTCAAACAGCATTTTTTGAAGGTAGCGGCACTTGCGTCCTGGGTATTGAAACTGATGGCATTAACAAGCGGATTGAATTTTCGAACCGTTTCGAACTGGATGGAATTATTTTCGAAGAACCATCAGTTCACCTTTTCAGCTTCAATAATCCGTTTGGCGCCTGTAAAACATGCGAAGGCTTTGGAAGTGTAATCGGTATTGATGAAGACCTGGTAATTCCGGATAAAAGCCTGTCAATCTACGATGATGCTGTTGCCTGCTGGAAAGGCGAAAAAATGAGTGAATATAAGCATACGCTTATTAAACATGCTCATAAGTTTGATTTCCCTGTTCATTCCCCATATTATAAACTTACAAATGATCAACGAAAATTACTCTGGACAGGGAACCAGTATTTCGAAGGAATAAATGCTTTTTTTGCTATGGTCGAAAGCCAGACCTATAAGATTCAATACAGGGTTATGCTTTCGAGGTACAGGGGCAAAACGGTTTGTCCCGACTGCCTTGGTACACGCTTGCGCAAAGATGCCAACTATGTTAAAGTAAACGAAAAATCCATCACCGACCTGGTTTTGACTCCAATAGCTGATGCTCTTGATTTTTTCGAAAACATGAGGCTGACGGAATATGAACATAAAGTTGCTGACCGTTTGCTTGTCGAGATTAAAAACAGACTTGGATTTTTGTGCAATGTCGGATTGCCTTACCTGACGCTTAACAGGCTCTCAAATACTCTTTCCGGCGGTGAATCGCAACGCATCAATCTGGCTACCTCACTAGGAAGCAGCCTTGTAGGATCTCTTTATATATTGGACGAACCCAGTATAGGATTGCATCCGCGCGACACTCATTTGCTTATTAAAGTATTGAAAGGATTGCGCGATATGGGCAATACCGTTATCGTGGTTGAGCATGAAGAAGAAATAATTAAAGCTGCCGACCAGGTAATTGATATTGGACCGTTGGCAGGAAGTCACGGCGGCGAGTTGGTTTTCCAGGGAACATTTGAAGAAATACTGAAAGATGAGAAAAGCATGACTGGCTTATATCTTTCAGGTAAGAAATCTATTCAGATACCTCCTAGCCGCAGACCCTGGAACGATTACATCGAGATAAAAGGTGCACGCGAACATAACCTTAAAAGCATTGATGTAAAATTTCCGCTTAAAGCGATGACAGTAGTAACAGGTGTCAGCGGCTCAGGTAAAACCACTTTGGTAAAAAGAATACTTTATCCTGCACTTAAAAAGATTTTTGGCGGATATGGTGAACGAACAGGACGATTCGACCGTCTGGAAGGTGATTATAATCTTATTACCGCTGTTGAACTTATCGACCAAAACCCGATTGGGAGGTCATCACGTTCAAATCCTGCAACTTATGTAAAAGCATTTGATGACATCCGTAGTTTATTTGCCGACCAGCAGCTGGCAAAGGTGAGAGGATATAAACCCGGATTCTTTTCCTTCAATGTAGAAGGTGGCCGTTGCGAGGAATGTGAAGGTGAAGGCATTGTAACAGTCGAAATGCAGTTTATGGCCGATTTGCACCTTATGTGCGACAGTTGCAAAGGGAAACGTTATAAGGATGAGGTTCTCGATGTGAAATATCATGAAAAAACAATATTCGATATTCTTGATTTAACCATTGAACAGGCTATAGATTTTTTTCATACCGGTGCGGACAAAAGTGCCACAGCGAACCGTATTTCAGCCAAGCTGAAACCATTGGCTGACGTTGGATTAGGATATCTTAAACTGGGGCAATCGTCGGACACTTTTTCGGGCGGGGAAGCACAACGGATCAAACTGGCATCCTTCCTTACCAAAGGCACCAACGACTCCCCTACCCTGTTTATATTTGATGAACCTACTACCGGGCTCCACATGCATGATATAAACCGCCTGCTTTCAGCATTTAATGAATTACTAACTAAAGGTCATTCCTTAATAGTAATCGAGCATAATCTTGATGTGATAAAAACGGCAGACTGGGTTATTGACCTCGGACCTGAAGGCGGTGAACAGGGAGGCTTTGTTTTATTTGAAGGAACGCCGGAGTCACTTTTGAAAGCAGGAGCCTCACACACAGCAAATTATTTGAGGAACAAACTGGTAATTTCTTAATTATTACTTCATTCAGAAGTGACATAAATTTTTTTTATAGATTTGTTGTTTACAAACCCTAAACAGTCAAATCATGAAAAAACTTTACACTTTATCATTTCTGATCTTGTTTTGCATTTCTTTTGGATTTGCTCAAACAACTCTTTTTACTGATAATTTCGAGTCATACACTGCAGGTTCTAAGCTTGTTCAGCAGGCACCCGGCACTGACTGGACGACGTGGAGCAATGCCCCCGGCGGATCAGAAGATCCCATAGTATCTGATGCTCAGGCTAACGGTGGAACAAAATCAGTAAAGATTGCACCAAACAACGACCTGGTTTTAAAACTTAATGATAAAACCACAGGACGTTACCAAATAAAAATGTTTGCTTACGTTCCTACAGGAAAAATCGGCTATTTCAATGTTCTTCAGGATTTTGCTTCCAGTAACAGCCAATGGGGTATGGAAGTATATTTTAATGTTAACGGTACCGGAGATGTAAATGCAGGAGGCGAATTATCAGGTTCCTTCACTTATGTCCAGGCAACATGGATTCCAATCAGTGTTTTGGTTGATCTGGATGATGACTTTGCCACACTTTACATCAATAATAGTGAAGTAGTAAGTTGGATATGGAGTACCGGAGCCCAGGGCAGCGGAAACTTGCTAAAACTTGATGCAGTAAACTTTTATGGCCCAACATCAGGAGGTACAGCCGAATGCTATTTTGACGATATCGAATTTATTGAGCAGGTTGACCTTGTAGGTCCGGAAAATCTCGTTGCCAGCGTTTCAGGTTCTGATATCAGTTTAACCTGGGATGCCCCAACTTCAGGAACACCTGATAATTATTCCATCATCCGCAACGGAGTAGTCATTAATTCCAATGCAACAACTACTTCTTACACGGATGTCAACCTTTATCCGAATACTTATGTTTATGAAGTAAAAGCTCACTATATCGGAATGGGTTATTCTCCATCATCCAACCCGGCTGAGGGCACAATTGATGGAGGTTTGGAACGCACAAAAGTATTGTTCGAAATAGCAACAGGAACCTGGTGCCAGTATTGTCCCGGAGCTGCCAAAGGCGCTGATGATATGGTTGAAAACGGACACGATGTGGCAATTATCGAATACCACGGAGGTGATAATTATGAAAACACAGCTTCGCTAGACAGGATTTCTTATTATAACATAACTGGTTATCCGACAACCAGAGTTGATGGCGTTCTCGAAATGGTTGGTGGCAATGCAACGACGTCACTTTATCCTTCTTATTTGAATATGTACAATGATAGAATTGATGTTCCTTCAATTCATTTCCTCGAAAGGAATATTGAACATGTTTCTGGAAACACCTATCGTGCAACAGTTACTATTGAGCAGGCCAGTAATTATTTCCCTTCGGACCTTATTCTGCATACTGCGCTTACCGAATCGCATATCCCTGATTTATGGCTCAGTGGTATGACAGAAGTTAACTTTGTTTGCCGCGAAATGTTCCCGAGTTCTGCCGGCACTCCCCTTGACTTTTCAGCCTCTAATACGCTCACATTTACTTTCGATTTTTCAACCACAGGTTACGTGTTCGAAAATCTGGAGTTTGTTGCTTTTGTTCAGCATAATCCGTCTAAAGAGATTGTTCAGTCCGTATCGCACCTGATGTTATATACTGGTTTGGAAAAGGATGAGAAACTTGCTTTAACCGCTTATCCAAATCCTACATTGGATTATATTAACCTGCAGGTTAACAGTGAGAAACAAATTTCTTACATGATCACTGATGTTTTAGGAAAAATAATGGTTCCAATGACGAAAGCTGTTGCCGAAACCACCAGAATTGATGTTTCATCATGGAATTCAGGAGTATATATCATTAAGACCAATGATGGTTACTCACGGAAATTCACTATTGCGGGTCGCTAATACGATCATTAGTCAAACAAAAAAGGCCTGGATTCGTTCAGGCCTTTTTTATTTTAAAAATGAAGAATCAGACTTTTTTATAATTTCTATATCCGATTTCAATTCCGCTATATTTCCGAAGCCATTTTTTAAACCGGTCTTTCAAACTTAAATTGCTAAATGACAGATCATAATCGAATTTCCAGTTTTTCATTGCAATACGGTCAAGCATAACCTGAGGATGTGTTCCCCGAAACAATTCGAGGGCGTCAATTCCTGAATAATCAAATTCATTCGATTTCGCTACATTTTTATCCACCCAATTATCGGAATGCCAGAGTTTATTAAAATTCTCTTGTTTGCGCTGCATTGCCGATGGTTCTTTCACCCAACCGTAGTGATAAACAAAGGCGTCAACAGATTTCACGTTTAGTTTCTGATTTTCCCCTTTCCGGAATCCTTGTGCATCGCGATAGGAATAAATATTCCCTGAATTACGTACAACCCTGATTTCGTGAGGATACCATTTACCGGAAGACCCTACATAATCGTAAGAACCATAAAAATGTAAGTAATTGAAAAGCAAACCATCCACTTCCGGATGATCTTTCCATTTTAACATTGCATTCTGTATTGGTTCAAGATATTTTTCATGAACCACTTCATCACCCTGGATATAAAAAGCCCAGTCGCTATCAGGGCTGATAGCCTGAAAAGCCTTGTCGGTTTCAAGCGCTAGCACACGTCCTCCTTCTCGCAGAGTATCGTCCCAAACCGTTTCAATAATCCTGATTTTTGCCGGATCAATCTGGCGGATAAGTTCCAGGGTTGCGTCTTCAGAGTGTCCAACTGCTACAACAAAATCGTCACAAACAGGTAATATAGAGCGGATTGCCTCAACTACAGGGTAATCGTAAATCAGGGCATTGCGGATAAACGTGAAACCGGTTACTTTCATTTTGGCCTTTTAATTCGGCAAAGTTAGTAATTCCTTTAGTTTAGCATTACGCGTCACATTACTATAAATCGTTAAAATAACACTTAAATTTGCGCAACAATACTTCTAAAAATATGCATATACATTACTTCCAGCACGATCATTTCGAAGATTTGGGATACATCGGCAATTGGGCCGCAAGCCACAATTTCGCCACCTCAGTAACCCGTTTTGATTTAAATCCTGAATTTCCTTCACCTGAAGATTTTGACTGGCTAGTAATAATGGGCGGTAAAATGGGTGTAAATGATTCAGCGGAATTCCCATGGATTGAGCCAGAAATTGAGTTTATCAAAAAAGCAATTCAGACAGGGAAAATCGTTATTGGAATTTGTTTGGGGTCGCAATTGGTTGCAAAAGCGCTTGGAGCTGAAGTATATAAAAATAAGGAGCAGGAAATCGGGTTTATGCCGGTTTATTTTAACCACGATGCATTGAATGATACTGTTTTCCGTCATTTCCCACAGAAACTGACTGTAATGCACATGCATTTCGATGTTTTTGATTTACCTTCAGGAGCAATAAATATGGCAAAAAGTGAAGTCACACCGTGCCAGGCTTTCCGATATGGTAAAAATGTTTTTGCACTTCAGTTCCATTTCGAAATTTCAGAGTCGAATGCTGGAGGTTTTATTCGTGAAATAACTCCGGAAATAGTGCCGGGCAAGCATGTTCAATCCCCGGATGCGATGATGAAATACATAGATTCTTGCCAAATGAATAATCTTATTTTCTCGAAAATACTTGATAGCATAGTTGCAATTTAAGCTGTATAAAAGCTATTTTAAACTGGCATCACATTGTAATTCAGCAAATCAAAAAATGTATATTCGGAAGCGGGAATATTACATATTAACAATTTTTGAGTAAAATACTCATAACTTTAGCGTATATCTTCAAAAAATATTTAGTAAAGTTTTGTACTTTTGCACCCTCTAAACTGGGATCATCAGACTTATAACTATTAACACATAAATACAAAAACAGCAATCTGTTATGGCTAAATCAAAAGTAAAAAGTGTTTATACTTTCGGCAATAAAAAGGCGGAAGGCGATGCTTCGATGAAAAACCTGCTCGGTGGCAAAGGTGCCAACCTGGCCGAAATGAACCTTATTGGTGTTCCGGTTCCTCCGGGATTTACTATCACTACCGAAGTGTGTACTGTTTACACAAAAGAAGGTCGCGATGCAGCTTTAAAACTCATTAAAAAAGAAGTTGAAGCTGCAGTAACCGAAGTTGAAAAACACATGAACGCAAAATTCGGCGACAGCAAAAATCCTTGTCTCCTGTCAGTTCGTTCAGGCTCACGTGCTTCAATGCCAGGTATGATGGATACCATCCTCAACCTTGGTTTGAATGATGAAGCTGTAAAAGGACTTGAGAAAAAAACCGGAAACTCGCGTTTTGTTTGGGATTCGTACCGCCGTTTTGTTCAAATGTATGGCGATGTTGTACTTGGTTTGAAACCGGTTTCGAAAGAAGATGAAGATCCATTTGAAGAAATCATTGATCACCTGAAAAAAGAAAAAGGTGTTACCCTTGATAACGAACTTACAACCGACGATCTTAAAGAACTGGTTGCACGTTTCAAAAAAGCAGTTAAAAAAGCAACCAAGAAAGATTTCCCTGCTGATCCATGGGAGCAACTCTGGGGAGCTATCTGTTCCGTATTCGATAGCTGGATGAACGATCGCGCTATTCTTTACCGTCAGCTTAACAACATCCCTGAAGAGTGGGGAACAGCTGTTAACGTTCAGGCAATGGTATTTGGTAACATGGGCGACAGCTCAGCTACCGGTGTTTGTTTCAGCCGCGATTCAGGTACTGGCGAAAACATTTTCAATGGCGAATACCTTATCAACGCTCAGGGCGAAGATGTGGTTGCCGGTATCCGCACCCCACAGGAAATTACTGTTGAAGGTTCCAAACGTTGGGCAAAACTCACAGGCGTAAGCGAAAAAGACCGTAAGTCGAAATTCCCTTCGCTCGAAGAAACCATGCCTAAACTTTACAACGAACTCTTTACAATCCAGAAAAAACTGGAAAAACATTATAAAGACATGCAGGATATGGAGTTCACCATTCAGGAAGGTAAACTCTGGATGCTTCAGACCCGCAGCGGAAAACGTACAGGCGCAGCAATGGTAAAAATTGCTGTTGATATGTTTACAGAAAAACTTATTGACGAAAAAACAGCTATTTTAAGGGTTGAGCCTAATAAACTGGATGAATTACTTCACCCTGTTTTCGATACAGCAGCTTTGAAAAAAGCAAAAGCGCTTGCACAAGGACTGCCAGCTTCACCAGGAGCAGCAACCGGGCAGGTAGTTTTCTTTGCTGACGATGCAGTTGCATGGGCAGCCAAAGGACATAAAGTAATTCTGGTTCGTATCGAAACATCACCTGAAGACCTTTCGGGTATGAATGTTGCCGAAGGTATCCTTACCGCTCGCGGAGGTATGACTTCGCACGCTGCAGTTGTTGCCCGCGGTATGGGTAAATGCTGTGTTTCAGGTGCCGGCAGTTTAAAAATTGACTACAAAACACGTACACTCGAAATTGGTACCGCGAAATTTAAAGAAGGCGACTGGTTATCAATTAACGGTTCGAACGGCGAAGTGTATGAAGGCAAAATCGGAACTATGGAAGCTGCTCTCAGTGGCGACTTCGGTAAACTGATGGATATGGCCGACAAACATTCGCGTATGCTTGTCCGCACCAATGCTGACACACCTCACGATTCGAAAGTAGCACGTAACTTCGGAGCAAAAGGAATTGGCCTTTGCCGCACGGAGCATATGTTCTTCGAAGGAGTTAAAATTAAGGCCATGCGCGAAATGATCCTTGCTGATGATGAAGCTGGTCGCCGTGTTGCTCTTGCTAAACTTTTACCAATGCAGCGCGAAGATTTCGAAGGAATTTTCGAAGCTATGGAAGGCCTTCCTGTAACGGTTCGTTTGCTCGATCCTCCTTTGCACGAATTTGTTCCGCACGAAGACGAAAACCAGAAAGAAATGGCTAAAGAAATGGGCATTTCAGCTAAAGCAGTAAAAGAAAAAGTTGAGTCGTTACACGAATTCAACCCTATGCTTGGCCACCGTGGATGCCGCTTAGGAAATACCTATCCTGAAATTTCGGAAATGCAGGCACGCGCTATTATCGAAGCTGCCATGAACCTGAAAAAGAAAGGCATCAAAACACATCCTGAAATCATGATTCCGCTTACAGGAACTCTGACTGAAATGCAGATGCAGGAAAAAATCGTTCGTGATACGGTTGAGGCAGTTTTTGCTGAACGTAAGGACCGTATCGATTATATGGTAGGCACCATGATTGAAGTTCCCCGTGCTGCTTTGGTTGCTGATAAAATTGCCGAATCCGCTGAATTCTTCTCGTTTGGTACAAATGACCTTACCCAGATGACTTTCGGTTATTCGCGTGACGATGCTGGCAAATTCCTGCCGGTTTACCTCAAAAAAGGTATTCTCAAATATGATCCGTTCCAGGTTCTTGATCAGGAAGGTGTTGGACAACTTGTACATATGGCAACACAAAAAGGCCGTTCAACCCGTCCGAACCTTAAAGTTGGTATTTGTGGCGAGCATGGCGGCGAACCATCATCCGTTGAGTTCTGTCACACCGTTGGAATGAACTACGTAAGCTGTTCACCATTCCGCGTTCCAATAGCACGTTTGGCTGCTGCCCAGGCTGCAATTAAAGAATCACTTTCGGCACCCGGAAAAGCAAAAACAGCAAAGAAAGCTGATAAAAAATCAGACAAAAAAGCTGACGGCAAAAAAGCAGGAAAGAAGAAATAGTCCTGTTTGATATTTACAATTATTGAAAGAGGCTGCCGGAAGGTGGCCTCTTTTGCTTTGTAACAGCTATATTGCAATAATTACATTTATTAGAATTATTTTACAATTTTCAGAATTATGTATTATTTTTGTTTCAAATTCATTTGCATGAGAATTGTAGCCCGAAAAACAATAGTTAATTTTTATCAAAATCATGCCGATTCGAAAATAGCCTTAGAAGAATGGTATTTAAAAACTTACAGAGCAAAATGGATGTGTTCGGCTGATATAAAACAAACATTCAATTCAGTGGATTCAATTGGGAATGACCGGTTTGTGTTTAACATCAAAGGCAATGACTACAGACTTGTCGCACTCATACTCTTCAAAATCAAGACGGTATATGTGCGGTTTATAGGTACACATGCAGAATACAGCAAAACAGATTGCACGAAAATATAATTTAGCCATGACAATAATTAAAAACAAACTGGAATTTGACGCTGCTTCTTCCCGAATTGAAGAGTTGCTGAAATTAGTTGATAACAGTACACCAGCATCGGATAATTATCTGTTAGAACTTGATCTTCTTTCGAACCTGGTAGCAGAATATGAAGAAGTATATTCCCCGTTAAATACACCTTCCCTACCGGATATTATCCGCTTAAGAATGTACGAAATGAACATTTCGCAACTTAAGCTCTCCGAATTGATTGGTGTAAGTCCTTCACGAGTAAGCGAATATCTTTCAGGAAAAGCAGAGCCAACACTCAGGGCTGCCCGCGAAATAAGCCGGAAACTGAATATTGATGCCAATATTATTTTAGGGGTTTGATAATTATTGTAGTACTATATATATCACAGAATGCTTTAATATCACAAGAACTATAAACTTACGGATTTTATATTAATTTTACTGCAAATAATGAAAACATAATTTGACTGATCCAATACTTAATTTTACATTTATCAAACTTTTTTTGACAATATTCTGATGACCCAAAAACTAACTTTACTAGTTCTGCTCTGGAGTTTCACTATTTGTGCAATTGCTCAGAAAAAGGGCAATAGTTGTATGGAAACACCGCTAGTTATAAGCCTACTCAACAAATATCACCTCACTCCTATTGACCTTAATGCGACAACCTCCGAACAAGTTTTCAACGATTATATTAAACAACTTGATCCCGACAACAGCATATTTACGAATCCGGATATCATTTCCCTGTCAACATACAAAACTCAATTGCTTGGAATTTCATCAGAAGATGCGGTTTGTAAATTTATAAAACTTACAACGAAAATATACACTCAAAGAATCCAGATTTCAGATTCACTTATAACGGGTATTCTGCAAAATCCTTTTAATTTCAAAATAAAGGACAGCATAACCTTCAACTCAGAATACTTTAGCAACTTCGTAACAAATGATATTGAACTTGAAAAACGACTTTTGAAGAGGCTCAAATACGAAACACTGAATATTCTTTTTTCAACAGAATTCAACAACGCAGATCTGTTAACTAACAGTCAACACTTACAACTGAAGGAAGCTGAAACAAGAAAAAAGATTGGAATAAGAAAAAAGCGAATGTACCAGCGTATTATTGATTATCCTTCCGGCATTGAAGAATATCTAACCGGAGTATTTCTAAACACAATTGCAAACCGGTATGACCCGCATTCGATGTATTTTTCTCCTTCCGGAAAAGCGATATTTCAGGCTTCTATTTCTAAGGATGCAAAAGGTTTTGGATTTTCGATTATTGAAGGTAAACTCGGTGAAGTAGAAATTGATTACCTGATACCAGGAGGACCTGCCTGGAAATCTAACCTGTTAAACAAGGGAGACTTGCTTGTTCAAGTGAAATGGCCCAAAGGAGAAGCTCTGGATCTTGCTTATTCCAGTGCGGAAGAGGTTGAGAATATCATAAGTAATTCCATTTATAACGATATTGTATTGACGGTAAAAAAAACAAACGGAAATTTAATCAATGTCGCGTTAACCAAAGAAATAATTAATGTAGAGAAAAACAGTATTACAGGATACATCCTGAGAGGTGACAAAAACATTGGTTATATATCCCTCCCTGCTTTTTATACTGATTTCACTAATCAAAGCGGGCATGGATGCGCTAATGATGTTGCCATAGAAATACTAAAACTTCAAAAGGAAAATATCGAAGGACTTATCCTGGACCTCAGAAATAACGGAGGAGGTTCGTTACAAGAAGCCATCGGATTAACTGGATTATTTATCGATGAAGGTCCACTGTTTATATCCAAAATGAAGGATCAGAAACCTGTTCTATTAAAAGACATGAACAGAGGAAGAGTGTACAGTGGCCCACTGATTGTAATGGTAAACGGCTTCAGCGCATCAGCATCAGAACTAGTAACAGCAGGTCTGAGGGATTACAACCGGGCATTGATTACTGGCAGTACTACTTTTGGAAAAGCTATTGCACAGGTAACTCTCCCTCTTGATACAACCAACTTGTTTACTAACAATCCATCGGAGACTGAGACGAAAGCCTTTCTGCACATTTCCATCAAGAAACTTTACAGGCTAAATGGTGAAAGCCATCAGAAGATCGGGATTCGTCCTGATATTGAACTCCCTGACCTAAACCTAAGTTTTAATTATAGAGAATCTACCATACCATACGCAATAAATTCAGACAGAGTCGATAAGAAGATATATTACACACCATTACCTGCACTTCCGTTAGCAGAACTTGCTCAAAAAAGCAAGGAACGGGTAGATAAAGACAATATTTTTATTAAGATAAAGAGTCTTTCGGATTCAATTCAATCTATCCCTGACGAAGAAATGATTTTACAGCTCGATTTGGCAAGTTTCAGGGAGCGTGAGGAAAAGTATATTACTTTTAAAAACAGCATCGAACAGATTATCACCAAAGAAACTCAATATTTTAAAGTAGTGCCATCTTCTTACGATGCAGCTGTTTTACAAGCCGATAGCCATAAGAAAGAAATAAATGATACATTACTTAAATTAATACAAGATGATATTTATATTGAAGAAGTTTACCAGCAAATGCAAGACCTTATCAATTTAACAAAATAACATTTTATGAAAAAACTAATTTGTTCACTCACTGCTACTGTTGTGCTTTGTTTTATGTTGAATACTCCTGTTTCTGCCCAACAGAGTAAAGCAATCATTTACATGGAGAAAATAGGCCGCGAACTTAATGCAATAATGATTGACTCATGGGACTACACCAGTGAGGTAGCACATGGGAAAAGCGCCCGTAAAGCTGAAACAAAAAGGAAGGAACTTTTAAGAACTTCAAAAGTGGCAATAGACCGTGTAAGTAAGATGGATGGATATGGAGGTAGTACCCAATATCGGGATTCTATAATCGCATTTCTACAAATAAATTATATTGTACTAAATGAAGACTATTCGAAGATTCTGAACATGGAAGAGATTGCAGAACAGTCGTATGACAATATGGAAGCTTACCTGCTGGCTCAGGAATTAGCTAGTGAAAGGCTAGATTTGGCTAGTGATATGCTGATGGATCAACAACAGATGTTTGCTACAGCGAATAACATAAACCTTCTTGAAAGTAAGGACAAAGTTGCGCGAAAACTTGAGAAATCAAGCGGGGTTATAAATCATTATAACGAAGTTTACCTTGTTTTTTTTAAAAGCTACAAACAGGAAGCCTATCTTGTTGATGCAATGAACAGGAAAGACTTTGGTGCAATGGAGCAAAACAAAAACTCCCTTGTGTCAATGTCAGCTGAAGGGATGGCAAAATTGAAAACGGTAAAATCGTATAATTACGATAAGTCGCTGATTGGTGCAGCTAATAATGCAATCGATTTTTTTTATAAGGAAGCTTCAACAAAAATTGCCACAGTTATTGATTTTTACATGCTTGAGGAAAAATTCAATACAATTAAAGCATCATTTGATGCAAAACCGCAATCGAAAAGAACTAAAGAAGACATAACCCAATACAATACAGCTGTAAATGAATATAACAGCAAACTGAACAACTTTAACAAGTTAAATGCAGAGCTTAACAATTCACGAAATGCCGTGTTGACAAACTGGGATAATACAGCCAAGAATTTTATGGATAGGCACATTCCCCGTTATAAATAATTTGTAGTAATTAAAAATAATAAAAAGAATGAGCTGATAGATAAATAAACAACAAATCATACTTTATGCACAGGATTTAACACAAAAACCTAAATATGAGGCTGCCGAAAGGTGGCCTCTTTTCTTTTAGTCTGTCAGATAATAACTCCCAT
>CAZOXJ010000019.1:22598-31348 GCA_964583325.1 uncultured Lentimicrobiaceae bacterium | reverse complement strand
CCCTGTTAATAGAAAATATCGACAGGGTTTTTTGTATCTGCCGGATAAGTAAAAGATACTCCGTCAGCTTCGGCCGGAAATGAGTAATTTTGTATTCTCAAAAAAAAATATGCCCTCTTCAGTTAAAAGAAATACGTTCCGGAAAGCGGAAAAACTATGCAGCCAGAAAGAAATCGACCGGATTTTTTCGGAAGGGAAATCCCTTTCTTTGAGTCCGTTCCGTTTGCTGTACCTCGAAACTGAAGCGAATGAACACCCCCCGGTAAAAGTTCTTATTGCCGTTCCGAAAAAAAAACTCAAACTTGCAGTTCACCGCAACCGAATGAAACGCCTTATCCGTGAAGCCTATCGCATGAGTAAGCACAAATTGATTGAAGTCATTTCCGTTTCGGGTAAACATTTTGATATCGCATTCATTTTTACCGGGAATAAATGCATTACACAGAAGGAAACACATACAGCAATAAATGGATTATTGGATCGTTTAATACTTACACATGAAATAGCCATGATTGGAAAAAATCACTAACCGGAGATGATATTATAATCAATCTGGCGTATTCCATGCGACCCGTAAAAAATAAATAATAACGCATGAAAAAAATCCTGAGTAAAATAATGATTGGAGGCATACGGTTTTACCAGTATGCCATTTCTCCTTATTTGCCGCCATCGTGCAGGTATACTCCTTCATGCTCAGCTTACGGTATCGAAGCCCTTAAAAAACACGGTCCGTTTAAAGGGGGTTGGCTTACCATAAAACGCATAGCATCCTGCAATCCCTGGGGTGGAAGCGGGTATGATCCTGTTCCATAACAATCACATGTAGCAAAGCAATAGTTCAGCGAGTATTTTGCAGCAACAAACCACTGTTTTGATTGTTTTTTACAATTGAAAGCAAATCAAAAGCCCGCTTAAATTTAATCGAAACAACAAAAATAACAAATCATGAATCATATAGGCAACCGCACTTTTAATGTAATGGTAACGCTATCGGTAATCCTGATGCTTACCCTTACTTCGCCGCTTAAAGCACAAACATCGTCGGATTTTGAAATTTCAAAAAACCTTGAAATCCTGACTTCACTTTATAAAGAACTCAATACCAACTATGTAGATGGCGCAAATCCATCTGAACTTATGAAAACAGGTATTGATGCCATGCTTGATAAATTAGATCCCTATACCGTATTTATTCCTGAATCAGAAATTGAAGATTACCGGTTTATGACAACCGGCGAATATGGCGGAATCGGTTCACTGATTCATAAACAAGGAAATTATATCGTTATCTCGGAGCCTTACGAAAACTCCCCGGCTCAGAAATCGGGTCTTAAGGCTGGTGATAAGATCGTAAAAATCAATGATAAGGATGCAGCCGGGAAATCTGTTGATGATGTAAGCTCTGTTTTAAAAGGACAGCCTGGCACAAGTTTTAAATTAGTGGTTGAACGCGAAGGTCAACCCAACACACTTTCGTTTGATATAGTGCGCGAAAAAATCAGTATTGAACCGGTTTCGTATGCCGGAATGCTTGAATCGGGAATCGCGTATATCCGTTTGAACAGTTTCACACAAACTGCATCCTCAGAAGTAAAAAAAGCGCTTCTCGATCTGAAAGAAAAAAATACTGTTACCGGCTTAGTCCTCGATTTGCGCGATAATGGCGGCGGATTACTGACCGAGGCTGTAAATATTGTAAATCTTTTCGTAAAGAAAAATGAACTGGTGGTTTCAACAAAAGGGAAACAAAAAGACAAAAACCGTAGCTATCAAACTATGATGGAACCGGTTGATGTTAATTTGCCACTGGTGATACTGGTTAATGGAAGCAGCGCTTCCGCTTCCGAAATTGTTGCCGGAGCCCTTCAGGACCTCGACCGTGCCGTTGTTGTCGGCAGCCGGACCTATGGGAAAGGATTGGTTCAGAATGTGTTTCCCCTGAGTTACAACACACAGGTAAAAATTACTGTTGCCAAATATTATATCCCAAGCGGAAGGTGCATTCAGGAAATTGATTATGGGCATAAAGATGCTTCAGGCAGCGTGAGCGAAATTCCTGATTCCCTGATTACAGCGTACAAAACTAAACATGGCCGCACGGTATACGATGGTAAAGGTATAGCTCCCGACGTTACTACCGATACCACAAAACTCAGTACCGTTTTGTACAATCTGATTACAAAATACATAATTTTCGATTATGCAACCAAATATGCCGTGGCTCACCCTTTAATTGGTCCTGCCGAAACTTTCAGGCTTAGTGATGAAGATTACAATGATTTTGTAGCGTTCACCGGAAAGAAAGGATTTGAATACATTACCGTTGCCGAGAAAGAACTGGAAACAATGAAAAAAGCAGCGATTTATGAAAACAGCTGGAACGATATCGAATCCCTTTACAATTCAATGAAAGAGGCTATTGCAACACATAAGAAACATGAATTGATTGAAAATAAAGAAGATATTTCAGCGATTCTGCAGCAGGAAATTGTGAGCAGGTATTATTACCAGAAAGGGAGAATTATATCGACTTTAAGCGATGACAAAGAACTTAAAAGCGCTACCGACGTTTTAAAAAACCAGGTTTCATATACTTCTATACTTGATGGCACTTACATAAAAGCTGATAACCAGGCAAAATCTTTAAAATCAAATAATTAACATCAAATAGTTAATGCAACTTCACACAGGGAAACGCACACCGCTCTACATCCTAATGTACTATGTTTCGCTGGCTTTGCTTGTAGTATCCCTGCCCCTGTCGAAATTCACCATGAGCCTTTTCCAGTTCAGCACCTTGTTCTTCTGGTTATGGCATGGCGTTGATACTGAATTTACACATAAATATTCTTCACAAAGTTTACTCAATCCCGTTCGTCTCTCCCAATTCCTGGCACAGGCAATTAAAGGAGTATTTATTGCTCTATTCCATAAGTTTATCGCATTTTTCAGAAACAAGCCGGCAATGGCAATAGCTTCGCTTTTACTGCTGCATGTGGTTGGCCTGATTTATACAACCGACTTTAACTATGCAATGAAGGATTTGCGGACCAAGCTTCCGATTTTTATACTTCCTTTGTTTATTGCCACAGGACCGCGAATCAGCACACGGGTTTTTTACTGGATACTGGGCGCTTTTATTGCTGCTGTTGTGGGTGGCAGCTTATACAGGCTTATACTTTTTATGAATCTCCCTGTAGCTGACAGCAGGGCCCTTGCAGCGCACACATCCCATATAAGATATAGTCTGAATGCTGTATTTGCCGTGTTTGTCGCCTTCTTTTTTGTTTATTCCAAAGGAATCCTGAATTTAAAGTTGCGGATCCTTTTATTGGTTGTGGGCTTATGGCTGATAGGTTTTATGGTTTACATGAATTATTCCACAGGTATAGTACTTTTTGCTTTTATAAGTATTCTGATGGGGGTGTATTTCGCATTTAAAATAAGGAATCTCTATCTTCGAATAGCTACGCTAATTGCCATAACTGCAGTAATAATATTGCCGGTAACATACATTATTTCTGTCGGTTATACGTATCTGAATACCCCTGCTATTGAGCTGAGCCAACTCGACAAATACACACCCCGGGGAAATTCCTATTATCATGATACGGTAAATTTTAAACGAAAGGACGGAAAATGGACAGGCTTGTATATTTGTGATAAAGAGTTGCGGCAATCGTGGACCGAACGCAGCTCACTTTCGCTCGACAGTCTTGATCCTAAGAAACAATTGCGCCGTTATACACTAATAAGTTACCTGGCATCCAAAGATTTACGAAAAGATGCTGACGGAATAAGCCAGCTTTCTGACGCTGATATCCGGCATATAGAAAGCGGGATCAACAGGTACGACTTTGCAAAAATGCCCGGATTCAGATCGCAGATTGAAGATTTTATTTCGGGTTTTCAACGGTATCTGGAAGTAAATGATCCCAACTCAGGGTCGATGGTACAGCGGTTTGAATACTGGCGGACTTCGCTCCTTATTATAAAGCAAAATCCGCTAATCGGGGTAGGCACAGGCGATCTTCCGCAAGCATTCGAAAACCAATACAAAAGCATGAATTCAAACCTTGCCAGCCAATACAGGCTGCGTTCGCACAATCAATACCTTTCTATAACTGTAGCTTTTGGGATTGCTGGTTTCATTTGGTTTATGTTCGTGATAATTTATCCAGGTATCAAAACCAGGAATTTCAGCAATTATTTTTATATCATTTACTTCCTCATTTTCATGATTTCAATGGTAACAGAGGACACCATCGAAAGCCAGGAAGGTGTAACATTTTATGTTCTTTTTACAGCGCTGATGCTGCTGGGAAGAGAAAACAAAGAAGAACAGGAAACTCTTTTTGATTAATAGTAAAAGAGTTAAGTGGTTTTTAACATAAAACATCAGGTTCTTTTACTGATCAGATTCAAATTCCTGATAATTTCAGGAAAACGCCAACGGAGAACTGATAATTTTCAATTACATTTATGCCATATTTTAATGCCCTATGGTTACACACACTTTCTCAATAGCATATACTGAAATTACTGGGACATCAAACCTGGCAGACGAGGACAAAACACTGTTGGGGGAAGCCTGGGAAGCCTGTAAATCAGCATATGCACCTTACTCTAACTTTCATGTGGGAGCAGCTCTGCAGCTTGCAAACGGACTGATTATCAAAGGAAACAACCAGGAAAATTCGGCTTATCCTTCCGGTTTGTGCGCCGAAAGAGTTGCCATATTTGCTGCATCAGCGCTTCATCCCGGAATAGCAATTAAGGCGATTGCTGTTGTTGCCCAGACAGAAATTTTCAATATTTCGAGCCCCGTAACACCATGCGGCGCTTGCAGGCAGGTAATGGCCGAATACGAAATGCTTTCAGGCATTCCGATCAGGATACTTTTACAGGGAAATTCCGAAAAAGTATGGATTCTTGAAGGCATTAAAAATCTCCTGCCCCTGATGTTCCGCGGCGAAGAATTAAAGAAATAGAGAAGCCTTATGAATAATAATCCACTGTAATCCTGAAAATCATTTAATTTTTATTGAAACATAGATAAGTATTCATCAATACATCCGTAATCAGTGTAAAAAAAAGAACTGAAATCCAATTCCATTCATACAACATCTCCTACCTATGCAAAAAATCTTACTGTTAAGTATAGCCCTTACTGTTTTTCTTTCGATGAAAAGTGACAAACCTGCTTACAAACTCTTCACGGAGAAGGGTACAGGCACTTCCTATAAAAGCCTAATCAAAGATGCTTCGGAAGCTGACATTGTATTTTTTGGCGAGCTGCACGATAATCCGATCTGCCATTGGCTCGAATACGAAGTTACTGCTGATTTGTATGCCGCAAAAGGCAAGGATCTTATTCTGGGTGCCGAAATGTTTGAAGCGGACAACCAACTTATTGTAAACGAATATCTTTCAGGCCTGATAAAAGAGAAAAATTTTGAAGCGGAAGCAAGACTCTGGCCTAATTACAAAACCGATTACAAGCGTTTACTGAACTTTGCACGTGACAGCAGCCTGGCGTTTATTGCTACCAACATCCCCCGACGCTATGCTGCTATGGTTAATAAGAGCGGATTCGAAGTACTTAATACGCTTGAAAAAGAAGCACTCCAGTTTATTGCACCTTTGCCGGTTGTTTACGATTCAACGCTGGCTTGCTATGCTGAAATGGCTAAGATGATGGGTGATGCCCCTACACATGTTACGATGAATATTGCCAAAGCACAGGCTATGAAAGATGCTACAATGGCGCATTTTATTTACAAAAATTACGTTAAGGGCAAGACATTCCTCCATTTTAACGGAACTTATCACAGCGACAGGTTCCAGAGTATCTTATGGTATCTGCAGAAAATGGATCCTTCACTCAAAATAGTTACTATTTCGTCGGTGGAGCAGGATGATGTTGATGAACTGAGTAAAGAATCGGAAGGCCTGGGAAATTACATACTTGTGATTCCAACATCGATGTCGAAATCGCAGTAGAGCGTTCTCCCTGGATACCGAAATTATTGAAACATGAGACCGGATATACCTAAAAGTATTCCGGTTTTTGCTTTTACCTAAATCCATGGAACAGGAAAAACTGCGGATTAAAATATTAATCAACTGACATAAAGAGAATTAATTTGCCGTACCACGATTAAAAAAATAATTTCTGTGTGAAACCGGCATGATTAGCATTTACCAGACAATTACTTTCTGCAGAAGTTCCACCTTTAAAATTTTGACCATTTAAACGTTTAGAAAATTAATTATGCTCGTATGACTTTTTAATTAACTTTACAAACTAAAAATCGGATTCTTGTTTCCTTTTCCAGGTTAACATCATCAAAATCAATCAAATCAGTTATAATCCAAACAATTCAAACCCATTATGAAAAAAAACAGACTCATTCTCCTTTGCATACTCCTGATTGCAGGGATTTCGGTTTCAGCACAATCTGTTCAGCGCAATATGGTTGTCATGGAAATTGGCACAGGAACATGGTGCACATACTGTCCAGGTGCGTCAAATGGAGCTGACCAGTTAATAGCTGAAGGCAAAAATGTTGCAGTAATCGAAAACCACAATGGCGATGTGTATGCCAACAATTTCTCAAATACACGGAACAGTTATTATGCAATAACTGGTTACCCTACTGCTTTTTTTGATGGAACTGTTGATGCTGTTGGTGGTTCTTCCTGTCCTAGTGGTAATGCATATGCAACATACCTTCCACTTTACAACACGGCTTATGCCGAACTTTCACCTATTACTTTATGCTTTTCGGGTACAAACACTGGAGATACCTATACCATAAATGTTTCGGTTACAAAACTTGATACGTATGCCGGCAATGATTTAAAACTCCACCTTGTACTTACCGAGTCGCATATTCCGGTTAGCTGGCAGGGTTGTATGACAGAAGTAAATTTTGTGAACCGCCTTATGGTTCCTGATGTAAACGGCACATCTGTAAGTTTTGCCTCAAATAATACGCAGATTTATACCCTCACTTTCCAGAAAGATCCTTCATGGGATGCCTCACATTGCGAATTGGTAGCTTTTGTGCAGGATAATGCCACTAAAGAAATATTTAATGGAATTAAATCACCTTTGAATTCCTTACCTGCTTCAACATTTACACTCAACGACTTTACAGCAAATATTACTTCAGGATGTTCACCATTAACTGTTAACTTCACAACAACCCAGGCTGCCAACGTTACCTATAACTGGACTTTCGAAGGAGGGACGCCTTCAACATCAAACAGTTCCAGTCCAACGGTGAATTATACAAGTATTGGTGATTATGACGTTACCCTTACCGGTACCAACGGTGTCTGTTACGATTCGAGAGTGAAACCGAACTTCATCAGTGTATTTGGGGTTCCGGCTGCTCCCGCTACTCCGGCAGGTCCTTCGGCATTGTGCGATAATCCAGCTAATCAGGCCTATACTATAGCATCTGTTCCAAATACAAATTCCTATTCATGGGATCTTACTCCTCCCGAAGCGGGAGTGGTTACACCAAACGGAAATTCCTGCAACATAAACTGGAGCGACACATGGCTTGGAACAGCACAGTTAAAGGTAAAAGGAACAAATGATTGCGGAACCGGAAACTGGTCGAATTCACTTGCAGTAAGTATTGATGCTATTCCCGGTCAGTGCCCGATGCCGACAGGTGCTACCACTCTTTGTGCTGATGCTCCCGCAACGCAATATACCACAACCGGAGTTGTGCCTTCAACCTATTATCTATGGGAACTAACTCCAGCAGGAGCAGGAACATTTTTCCAGGGAAGTTCAGTAATTGATATCGACTGGTCCGAAAGTTTCACAGGAACCGCCTCCCTTCGCGTAAAAGCTAACAATGCAAATTGCGAAGGTGCTTATTCTGATCCATTGCAAATTACGGTTAATAGCTTACCAACTTCATTCACTGTAACCGGAGGTGGCACGTATTGCGGTCCTAACGGAACAGGGTTGCCTGTTGAACTGAATGGTTCGCAGGCTAATACCAGCTACACCCTTTATAAAGATGGAAATGCTACATCAACTGTTATTCCGGGTAACGGAAATGCAATCAGTTTCGGTAATCAGCTTGCTGCAGGCACTTACAGCGCAAAAGCTTCGAACCAGGCAAGCTGTGTTGCGGATATGAATGGAAATGTAAATATTGCTGTCGATCCGCAGGCACCTGAAAAACCAGCTGACCCGGCAGGGCCAACTATAATTATAACAACTGAAACACCTACTTCCGAATTTGTAAGCACGAGCCAGTTTGCCAGCAGCTATCATTGGGAGTTAACTCCACTTGATGCCGGAACGATTGCAGGCAACGGATCAACTTCGCTTATAACCTGGAACCAGGCATATATCGGCACTTCGGTAATTAAAGTTCAGGGAGTGAATACATGCGGCAGCAGTACCTATTCCAATGAGGTTTCAACAAGTGTAAACATTGGTGTCGGGCTGCCTGAAAACCCAAACACCGCTTACCTGCTCGCACCGAATCCTGCAACCAATTCAGTTACTATATTTGTGCCTGAATCAATGGTATGTGATGTAATGATAGTAAATAATAATGGCAAAGTAGTGCTATCGAAACCCGGAATGAACCTGGATAAAGAAACACGGTTAGACATTTCGATCCTTTCGGCCGGACTTTATAACGTTATTCTCAGAAACCAATCCGTAAGCCGGACCCTGAAACTCATTATAGAAAAATAATAGGTTTAAA
>CAZOXJ010000019.1:11627-22498 GCA_964583325.1 uncultured Lentimicrobiaceae bacterium | reverse complement strand
GTTTAAATGACCTGAAAATAAAAAAAGGAGTTCCGGTTTTGGAACTCCTTTTTTTTATGCTCCGGATGTATCCGGTGCAAATCTGAAATTTTTATAAATAGATAATCAGTAATGATCGGGAATTCTAATCTCCATTAATACAGTCAACAGTTCCATACCCGATTGCTCATGTTTTTCGCTAACTTTTAGTTAGTTACTAAAAGTGCAACTTTGGTAAATTTGCCTTCGGTTATTGAAATTTTAGCTCCATTGAGGTTATATGCTTCAAATTGAAAAGTACCCGACACCGTTTTATTGGTTTGATCATATTCAGTAATAATTATCTGTCCCACAGGAGCATCAGCACTGATAGTAGAATAAAAACCTTCAGCTGTAGCATTCAGTACATACCCTCCAATAGCGCTTGTTTCGGAATCAGAAATTGTATATGTTCCGGTAGTGTTACCAAAAAGGTTTAATTGAATTGACTCTGCCATAAGACCTTTCATACCTGTTATCTGAGTCAGGTTCATTGCTTGTGAATAGCTGCAGGTAGCAACATCAGCAGCCCATGAATTGCCGGCAACTTTGGCAGTCATACCTGCTGCAGTCACAGGATCATCTTTTTTACATCCGAAAGTAAATAATAATGTTACAGCCAACAGGCTTACAAGAATTGATTTTTTCATAGTGATTTGTTTTTGAATTAGTAATTAAGTGTTAATTGAGTATATAAACTGTTAATTTCAGTGGTATGAGTTTATGCTTACTATTCATGGAGACTATGAAACAAAATTTCCTTTTCACAATTTATAGTTGCTTTTTTATGTGATAGAAATGAATGGTGATAGACCGTATGAGTACATAAACAATAAAATGGTGAGCGAATATCTTATCCGAAGAAATTCATACTAAAGTTTAATTTAAATAGGAGGCAAATCTAATCTATTTTCTATCAAAATTGAGCCAGGCCAATTTAAATTTCTATTTAAAATGCGGATGGATTTTCAAAATCTGCCTGTTTAAAATATGAGAATACTTGCGTATAATCGAGAACAGTAAATAACAAAATACTACTATAATGCATAACTATCTTGCATTCTGCGAATTGGCAGAAAATAAGTTTAAACAAAAGTATATAAGAGATTTACGAAGAAATTCCAGATTGTAACTATGCCTATAGCAAAAAGCTTTGACAGGTAAAAATTATGATTGCGTTTGCTTACCAGGAACCAGATTACCATTGTATTCATTCCCAGTCCGATAACGGAGAAAAACAGAAAACGGGAATATTCAATAGCTAATTCGGGGTTGTTGCTGTGAAAGGTCCACCAGCGGTTCAGAAAATAATTGCTGCTGGCTGCGATCGTAAAACCAATTGCATTAGCCAAATATTTCTGGATTTTTAGTTTTTCTTTTCCTAACCATGTAAAGCTAAAATCAACAACAACTCCGGTAGCGCCAACGGCTCCGAATTTCATGAACTTGATCAGAATATCCTGTGTAAAATACTGCAACATAGGCTGCGAAGATACGGAAAAACATTTTCCTGAAAAAACAGGATAAAAATCGGCAATTAACCGACTGAATTTCAGCCTAGAACTGAACTATCAGAATCTGTTTTTTCCCTTCCCTGATAATTTCGACGGTCGCAACTTGTCCGGCTTTCAATTTTCCAAGCCGGGCCATATAATCATAAATATTGGTAACCGGCTGACCTTCAATCGTAACTATGCGATCACCTTTAACAATACCAGCTACTTCGGCTGGGCCGCCTTTGCGCACACCATCAACACGAAGACCGTTATTATCGCTCGAAACCATGTCAGGAACTATCCCAAGAGTTACTTTCAAATTCCTACCGCCACGGGTTGCCTGTTTGGCACCTGCTTCGCGGAACACAAGCCTTTCGCCTGAAGAAACTATGCCTGAGAGATCATAAACCATATCCAGAACGGCAACTTCACCGGCATAATCCAACATATCCGAATCATCAGCCGGGGTGTGGTATTCGTCATGGGCGCCAGTCGAGAAATAGAATACAGGAATATTTGAACTGTAAAAAGAAGCATGGTCTGAAGGTCCATATCCATCCGTTGAATAAGACACTTTAAAAGGTCGTCCCACCTCAAGTTTCCTCAAAATAGAATCGGATTGCACCGAAGTTCCTGTTCCTCCAACGCTTATAGTCTTTGATTCGGGATTCAGGCGCCCGATCATATCCATGTTAATCATGGCATTAACCTTTTTCAGATCAACAGGAGGTTTATTTACAAATTCCTTTGAGCCGAGAAGCCCCATTTCTTCGCCTGTAAAAGCAACGAAAATAAAACTGCGCTTCAATAATTTTTGGTTAGCTGAAAGTTTTTGAGCCAGTTCAATAACACCGGCTGTTCCCGAAGCATTATCATCAGCTCCGTTGTGAACAGCAATTTCGCCCGGCGCGCGCGATCCGCTTCCTTCACCGCCCATACCAAGGTGATCGAAATGACCCCCAATTACAACATATTCATTCTTTAAAACAGGATCGGAACCTTCGAGCAATCCAACCACATTATGAGCTATTACCCTTGTTTTAACCAAATCGGAGGTTGCAGTTACTTCAGGATCAAGATATAAGGAAACCGGTTTTTTGTTTTCTTTCATCTCGGACTCCAGGGCAGCTATGGTGTAATTCATCGAAGCCAGCAATTTGTCGGCCATAGCCCGGGTAATACTGAAAACCGGAATTCCGGCATCAGATGGTGATTTGTCGTACTGCATGTGCATAATCACATCCGACTTTTCGAGATCGGAAGGTGAAACCAGCATAACACCGGCAGCACCTTTGTCTTTTGCGGTAAGAACTTTACTCCTTTCCTGTCCGTAAGCCAGAAACGCGCTGTTTGGCTTATCCGGTTCCGGATCACCACGAAGGATGATCGCCCATTTGCCTTTAACATCAATATTTTTAAAATCATTCCATTTGAGTGAGTCAAGGTCAAGATCAAAGCCATAACCGGCAAATACAACAGGAGCAGTTAAAGTGGCAGATGATGAAAATGAAAGTGGCGTAAAATCTACACCTTGCTTTGCCTTATAATCATCAAAAGCAATTGAATTATTGGTTCCCGGCTGAACATCAGCCACAATTTCGAATTTCTGAAACCCATTATCATAAAGCAGTTTAAGACCTGCTTTGCTAAAACAGTCGCGGATATATGTTGCTGCCATCACTTCGCCGGGAGTGCCTGGTTTACGGCCTTTTAACGAATCGGAAGCCAGGAAACCAACCTGTTTTTGCAGATCAGATACTGAGATTTCAGAACTATATTGAGCCCGAACCGCGTTTGATATAAATGCAAATCCGATGAGAAGTATAAAATAATTAAGCTGTTTCATCTCGTTTTTCTGTTTTGATGGCAAACTTATCAAAATCCTGGTTTGGATTTGTTTACCTGTAAATTTTTAGCTGAATGATTTCACTGCTACAACTTCTGGTATTCGAACGAAGGATAGCCTTTTTCGAGTCTGTTGGTATTAAATTTATAAAACCCGATAAATCGTAATTTGTATAAAAACCCTTTGGTATCACGGATTATATATATTTTATCCGAATCAACGGTGTAGGTACCTTCATCAAAATCATAGATTTTCCAATCGTAACCGATGCGGTCAGCCTGCTTAGTGAAAGTCATTGCCTCTGCTTTTTCAAAATCGATATCAGCAAAAGGCGTAATTGAATCAACGGCAACCTCCACAAAAACCGGGTTTAATAAAACCCCTGTAACCAGGTATGGGTATGGATCGCCCACATCAGTGTACAAAAGCGTGGTGTATTGCGTGAATAACAAATCCCAGGATGTGTTCCCCGGCTCAGAAATTTTCGCAATCGGGTTGAAAATTGAGAAAAGCACATGATTCGCACCAGCTTGTTTGGCAACAGTAAAGGACTCAGCATTTGACCCGTCAAAGTCAGCAATGCGGAAATAATAAACTCCATTAATAAGACTGTCAACTACCAGTTGGTTGAACCCGCGGGAGTTCCCGTTTACATCAATTCCACGGTCGAGGACCAGTAAGCGGTTTATTCCCACTGTATCATCGCCGCTCACAGTAAACCACTGTCCGATTGCCAGCGAATCGGCACTCCCATCGGAAGGATTAAACAGCCATTGAGCACCAACCGTATCAACCACAGAACCAAATTCCTGATTGGCCAGGTAAGCGGATTTCATAAAGCAACTGCTGTTGAGTATTACGCGCCAGCCTCTTGGTGAACTTTCGAATCCAAGGTCCCACGAATCTTTATGATTGGTAAGTACTGCTGTACTATCCAGAAGGCTGTAATAAACCTGGTTTTTATAATTATCGGTAAGAGCAACAGTATCAGTAATATAATTGCCCGGCACATGAGGTGTTACTTGTTCATCATCTTTAAAACAGGATGTAAACAGGAAAACCGGAGCGGTAAGTATCAGTATCAGAAGTAGTCGTGGCATCAGAATTTCTTAAAATTGTAAGTGAGTTTAACGAAAGCTGTGCGCCCCCAGGCAACGCGAGATGAACCATCGCCTCCGCCGGTATGGGCTCCGCTGTTTACAATTCCGGTTTCTACATCTTTCACGTCAAGTAAATTTTTACCCCCCACAGAAACGGAAAGACTGTTTTGCAGGAAGCTTTTCATCATGCTTATATCCAGGTTCGAATATCCTTCGATGTATTCATCCTCGAAATTTCCGTCAGGGGTTAACAGCGGGAAACGACCTGTGTACTTGTAATTCGCAGTTACAGAAGCATTAATTTTGACAATGTTGTACGTAGCCATGGCATTAAAATCCGTGCTGTAATGGAAACTCTGGTTATCGCCTTCGGATGTATTATCGGGGAATTTACGGCCTACATGCGAGATTCCTCCTTTTAGCGTAAGCGTAGGATAAAAACTTACTGTTCCGCTGGCCTGAACGCCTTTGGAAATGAATGTCGAAACATTTCCATACGTGTATGTTGTAATATCATCGCCAACCTGGAAAAGCCAGATCGTATTATCTACATAGTTGTAAAAAGTTCCGGCTTCACAGTTCAGATATCCATTGGGCGTTTCACGGTTATAACTGAAATTGAAATTTACATTATGCGAATATTCAGCCTGAAGGTCAGGATTACCATGCAGATTATGGTTAATATCAACGAAATCGAGGTACAACTCCTTAATTGAAGGAGCACGGAAGCCGCGCGCATAGGTTGCCCGGACTGAAGTATTGGTTGTAGGACTGTACTTCACATTAACTGAATAAACTACCGGGGCATCGTATTTTGTATTATAGATAAACCGGGCACCGGGTTGCAGCGACAATTGCTTTAATGGATTGTATTTTATACTTACAAAACCGGCATAATCGCCAATTTGCTGTGTTCCGCCTTCGATACGTTCCCCTTCATTAATTTCGAGGTTACCATCAAATCCGACCTGGTAATTTAATTTCTGATTGGAATAGTTCCTGTTGTACCATGCCCTTAACAGATAACTCCCTACATTGGTTGTGTCGCCTCCGGCCAGTTGTTTCTCGAGGATGGTAAGATCATTATGATACACTTCCCGCTTTCGCAGATAGGTTGAATAAGCGCCGACCATACTGATCTGGCGGTTATCAGAAATTGTATATGAAGCCTCGGCTTTTGACGTCTGGCGAATGGTATGGAAATTATTGTCGATGGCGGTTTCGTAATACGGTTTCTGCAAATCGCCTTTGTCCTGTATCATTTCATCGAAAAACTGAACCGATAGTTTTACCCTTGTTTTATTGCCCGAATACAGGTAATAAGCATCGGCATTATACTGCAGACGGGGTTTCCATTGCATTGAGCGCAAACTGTCGGCTGTAGTATATCCATCAAAGAAATTACGAGCCATGTCGAGCGAAAAATTACTTTTCTTTTTACGTATCGAAGCGCCGGCATTAAAATTATACACCCCTACCGATTCGAGGTAAGCGCTGGCGTATGCCGATGCGGCTGATTTCTTGTTTTCTTTGGTTATAATGTTCACAACACCGGCAATAGCGTTGCTTCCATAGATTACTGACATTGGACCTTCAATAATCTCGACATGATCGACATTGAAAAGGTTAAGCTGGTTCAGATCGATGTTTCCGTTCAAGCGGCCTACAACAGGAACTCCATCGACAAGAAATTTTACGTTTTCGCCCGATAATCCCTGGATACTCAGACTTGAACCTAATATACCACCCTGCGAAACCCGCATGTTGCTTTCGGTATTCAATAAGTCGGTTAGGTTTGTGGCAGCTTTCAGCTCAATTTGCCGGCTGTTAATAACATTGATTTTATATATCGATTTGTCGGCCCTTTCGGGAATAAGTTGTGCCGTAACAACTACTTCGCTCATATTCAAAACGGCAGGAATCAGTTGTAACGTAATTGAAACTCCGGGCTGAATTGTATCCGTGAGCGTTTCGTATCCGACATAGGAAATAGCTACTTTACTCTTTTCCTTAGTTTCGTTTGGTACGTTTCCGTCAATATCGGTAACGAAATGCTTTAAAGTAGCAGATGTGAGGCTTTCGAAACACACATGAGCAAAAGCTACAGGCTCTTTGGTTTTGCCATCAATTATCCTGACGGTAGCCTGCTGACCGGAAACAAAATTCACTGTCAGCAGCAACACCACCAAACCTATCAATCTGAGAAACAAACTTTTAAACATGTTATGTGAGAATCGTGAGTAAAATACAACGTGGCTGTGCTCTAATTATAATGTGGTGTATTGCTGGCCGGAGAACCTACTTCCGGCCGGCAACCTTACCAACTACCCTTTTAATCTGCTAAACACAAAATCAACAATTGTATTTACATTATCTTTAATGAGAAGTATCAGCAAGCAGATGATTTATGCAGTACCTGCCAAGCCGGAGTAATCACTTCCGGCAGGCAGTAATACTATCAAACCCTGATAACCTGATAAACAAAACTCATTTTATTATTTCTTAATGATCACTTTACGTGAAATTGCATTGGCTCCAACCTGCATCTTAACAATATATGCCCCTGCCGGAAAATCTATAACCGGTATCTGCAGGGTCGAGAGTGTATTGGATTGTACTTCGTATTTTCTGCTGAATACCGCCCTTCCCGACATATCGTGCAACGATATTACCGTTGAATTAGCATTTTCCGGGTTGATGACAACATTCATAACATTGCTGACCGGATTAGGATAAATAGCAGCATTAAAATCTGCTTTACCTGTTTCGCCAATTCCTGTTGCCGAAATCATTTCTTTTTCAAGTACAATACGACCCGAGGAACTTCCAACAAACTCTTTGAAAACCAGTCGGTGAATATTACCGTCTCTGTCCTGAATGAAATGCACCAGCGAATCCTGCACATGGAAAATAAAATTGGCATCCAGGTATTTCCATTCCCAGCCTATTGGCGAACGGGTCGAATCCATCGATTCGAGATCGAAAATCCTGAAATCGGGAGCAACGTGGTCGAACCTGTTCACTTTGGTTTTATAATTACTCAGTACTCCCACAACCGGATATTGAACTCCGTCAGGATAGGTGTACATGTAGCGGGTAAACAGAATATCCCAGTCAGTAGAAGCAACAGGCTCAAAATCAACTACCTGGTTAGTGGTTATCGAATATCCAACGAAATTTTTCGTTGCATACGGATTACAATCTACAGTAACGGTTGTGTCATTGGATCCATCAATCTTAGCATAACGGAACTCAACCATGTTAAGGCTCGAGTATTTACGTTTGATAAATAATTTGCGCAGGCTTCCGTCGCGGAGTTTAATGATGTAAAGCGAGTCGCCGACAACATCGTGTGTAGCTGTATTGTATTTACCCCATCCGTAATCAGGGTGACCTAACTGGTTCTGATCAAAAGCACCAACTTCCCAATCTGTGGTTGAATTCACCATTTTTTTCCACGAAAACAGGCCGGCAGTATCTACAGTAGCCCAACCGCTTGAATCCGACTTTGGATAGGTGTATAATTCGACTCCCGAAAGTCCGATCGGATTATTATTTGCACCGTCGTTAGTGAGAATACTGGCACTTAAACGTGAAGCACGGAATGCAATATCCCATTGTTTGCGGTCGACGGCACCTTTATTTCCGGCGGCCATGCTGTAATAAATTTCTTTGGCATAGCCGGCACCCATTGAAATGGTGTCGGTAACAGGACCAACTTTCTGGCCCATAACGGGCAAAATACCTGTTAATGTGGTTGCTAGTAATGCAACAAAAATGTGTATGATGTTTTTCATTTTGGATGAAATTTAGGATTGTTTAAGCAAGTGGATGATTCTGATAAGATGTAATTTCGGCTGGATAATCAATACTCACGGACGAAACACAATGTGGGTATTAAACACACAAAAGAACGTTTTGTGCGCTATTAGTACCGGAAATCAGAAATTATGCTGTAGGAGGGCCTCTGAAAGTTAAGGCATTAAAACCCTGCAAGAGAACAGGGGAGTCGGGAAGAAATATATAACCGGAAATGAATTCAAAATAAGGTAATTGCGAAACTTGTAGCTCGGGAGTGGAAAAATCGAAATGAAGTCCCGGTAAAGCAAGTCTTGCATCAGTATCGCTTTTAACAGTAAAAAGTCCGTCCTTTTCTTTGGCACGGGTCGAATAAGCTGCAACAGGAATAAGCTGCTTGCCCCAAATACGATGCTGATGAAAGTTTACAAGGTTACCGATGTAAATCCAAACCACTGCCAAAGCCCATCCGATGAGGATAAGTTTACGCAGTACGGAAAGAAATTTACGGAGGTAACTCATTTTTCTTGTCTGAAATATCGGACAAAGGTGTATATTTTTTGGGATATAAAAACATTTTTAAAACTTTTTTTTATTAAAAATTAAAAAACAATTCATTCATTGACATATATCAATAAATACTTAAACAGATATCTTTAATGTTATTGATTTCTGACAGGTCGGCCAGCAGATTTATCATTCCTATTACCCATAATTGATGTTTTTAAGAAATAGTAATGATAATGAAGACTTTTATAACGCTAATTAATCCGCAAAATCTCCAAAAAAAAATCAGTGAACTGAAATACACTTTCAGTTCACTGATATACAGACTAAAACCAGCTTAAGTAAAACTATCCGTTGACTATATACCTGCTTCTTTCTTTATTTGTTTCACCCAGTCGGTGATACGCTTTTCGGTTAATTCAGGCTGAGTATCGTCATCGAGGGCCAGGCCAACGAACTTTCCTTCCTTTTCGGCAGTTGAATAATAAAATTTAAATCCTTCGGTTGAGGTAGATCCTATTACATTCTCTTTATGCGGCAAACGGCAGAATATTGTACCCATCCCGTCAACAAAGCTTTCGGGATATAATTTCTGGTCACCAAGACCAAATAAAGCTACTTTTTTATCAGCAAGGTCAGCTTCAATCAGTTTATCGATAAAACGTTCCCAATCCGAATGCATTTCGCCTATTCCCCAGGCGGCGGTACCCAAAACCAGGAAATCATATTTTTCGACATCATGCTTTGCCGCACTGCTCACATTATGAACTGAGGCAACATCAGTTCCCAGTAATTCCTGAATCTTACGCGCTACTTTTGCAGTGCTTCCATTGTCTTTACCACCAAAAAAAATTCCAATCTTCGACATAATCTGTTTTAATTTCTTGTAATACGTTGTGCAAATCTAAACGAAAATGAAAAAAGAGTTTAGTTGCAGCATTAATTTTCTAACTAATTTTGAAGCTTCTGACTTATATCCGGATAATGAGAAGCCGATTCATGAAACAGCTTTACTTTAATTTTGTTTTACCTCCATTGATAATTTCAATATTTATATGGAGTATCATCTTATGGCATGCCGGCTTCGGACTTTGGAGCATTATCAGTTTGCTGCTGCTATTTAGCTGGATATTACTCAGCATCCGCATTGCCAAACACATAAACCATTTGCGCCAAAACCTTTTTGATATCGAAAATGGTTCGCTATCGGATCCGGAGGTCAAAGGTAAGGGTGTATTTGCTCAATTAAATCAAACACTTACAAATATTTTTGAGCGCATCCGCAAACAGGAGGATGAACTGCAGACGGAGAAACTTCGCAGGCTTCGTTCGGTTATCGATGGCCAGGACCAGGAACGGCAGCGCTTATCGCGCGAACTGCACGACGGAATCGGTCAATCGCTCATCGCCATCAAGCTGCAGCTCGAAAACGCCGAAACCCAGAACTACTCAATGATGCGGGCCGGAATTGACTCAGCAAAAAACATGATGGACACAACTATCGAAGATGTACGGAATGTGTGCAATGCACTCATGCCTGCTGCCCTGAATGAGTTTGGTATAGTGTCAACTCTAAGGGCATTGTGTTCGGAGTTAGGCGCTTTGGCTGGATTTAAATCTGTTTTCGAGAATGAAGGTTCATTGGACAGGATGTCGAAAAAATCGCAGGTATACCTTTACCGCATTGCCCAGGAAGCGCTAACCAATATAACCAAGCATGCAAGGTCATCGCAGGTTACTATGAAACTAAAACGCAGCAATAATATAGTTACACTGGAAGTAACCGACAACGGAAAAGGTTTTATATTTGACCCGGTTTGTTTTGCGCAACGCAACGGGCTGCAGAATATGCGTGAGCGAACCCAGTTGTTACAGGGTGAATTTACAATAAACAGTGAACCAGGTAAAGGAACAACCATTCTCGTTTCGATACCTTATAATACCGGTAATGGAAAAGATCAGACTGATTTTGGTGGATGACCACCAACTAGTACGTACAGGAATTGCTAATCTGCTGATGGGAGAACCCGGTTTCGAAATCATCGGCGAAGCCGCTGACGCAAAAGAATTGTTCGATTTGCTCAAAATTGCGCAGCCTGACATTGC
>CAZOXJ010000019.1:0-11527 GCA_964583325.1 uncultured Lentimicrobiaceae bacterium | reverse complement strand
CCGCTGACGCAAAAGAATTGTTCGATTTGCTCAAAATTGCGCAGCCTGACATTGCTATACTCGATATCGCATTGCCTGGCATGTCGGGTATTGAGATAACAAAAAAACTGCACAGCGATTTTCCGGGTATCCGCATCCTGATCCTTTCGATGCATACGTCGGAAGAATTTATTTTTAATGCAATTAATTCAGGCGCACGTGGTTACCTGCCAAAAAACACATCGCGCAAAGAGCTTATCGAAGCCATTTTTGCCATTCACCGTGGCGAAGAATACTTTGCCGAAAGCATATCCAACGTCATTTTAAAAAGTTATATCAAAAAAGCCAAGTCCGATGCTCCCGACGACGAAAATAAGGAAAGCCTGCTTTCGAAACGCGAAATTGAAGTACTCAGGCTTTTCGCCGAAGGCATGACCAACCAGGAAATTGCCGACAAGCTGTTTATCAGTATACGAACCGTTGAATCGCATAAAAATCATATCATGGCAAGGCTCGAACTGAAAACAACGGTCGATCTGGTAAAATTTGCCATCAGGAATAACATCGTTCTGCTGTAAAAATCTAAAAATCTTTAATTGACAGGCCTCACCAAATCTGAAAATTGTATGAAGAAACTGGTTTTTGTTGCACTAATTCTTTTCCCGGCTATGGCTTTTTCACAAAAACTGAATCAAAAAACCATTGATCCGAAGAAAAACAATGAAATGCTTATCGGCTATTGCAACCGCGATGGTTTTGGTACTGTAAACAGCATTTTCGATTCGGCATATAAAGCTGAATATCCTGTTTATAAAGCTGATGCCGAAACCATGAAACTTCTGGCAGGAAAGCTGAAAGGAATAAAAATTACGCTGGTAATGGCAACCTGGTGCGGCGACAGCAGAGATTGGGTGCCCCGGTTTTATAAAATTATGGATGAACTTGATTTTAAATCTAAAAATCTCACGCTGATTTGTGTCGATCGCGAAAAGAAAGCTCCCGGAACAACAGTCGAAGAACTGAATATTGAAAAAGTACCCACTTTTATTTTTTACAGGAAAAAGAAAGAACTTGGCCGAATCATTGAAGTTCCAGGCGATTTACTCGAAAAAGATATTTTGAAAATACTGATAAAATAGTATTCATCATATAATTGATTTATGGGTATGATTTTTGTGCAGCTATACTTCAAATTAAACAGGATGAAATCATTTCTTTTACTACTTGTTGTCATTATCATAGGTATTACCGGATGCGAAAAAGCTAAAAATACCACAACTGATATCGCGGAAGGAACCTATTCAGGAACTTTTCAACGCACATTACCTAATGGAGACGCAATAGTTTCTAATGTAATTATTTTATTTTCTGAAGAGAAATGGAGCGGGCAAAGTGATATACCGAAATATCCGGCACTCTGTAATGGCACTTATAACACGAATAAGGATATAATTGAATTTGAAAATAACTGTGCATGGACAGCAGATTTCGACTGGTCGCTGATACTTTCCGGAGACTATAAATTTGAACAAAACAAGGATAGTTTGATAATCTCAAAGTCTTACGTAGCCCCTTTCGAGTTCCATGACATTTACCGGCTTCGTTTGACAAACACCGGGAGTAAAGAAAGCCCAATGCATGGAACCTGGGTTGAGGTATTGCATAGAAAGGATACAATTGTTTTTGCATCTGAATATGATGGTATATATCCTGTATTTAATCTGAATAGAGGTTACCGGATTTCTGAAGGATATACGCTCCCTGATTATTTTTCAGGCCCCTATTGGTATATTTTAGGCACGAACAGTATTTCGGTTAACTGGTTTTTATCAAGCAATTCAATTTATAACCGATTTTATTTCAATGTTTTACCCGGGGAATATACGATTACAATTGGAAACTTTTTTGCTGACCCTACAATTCCTCCGGTTGCGGATACGCTTACTTTTGTGAAAATAAAATAAATTTAATATTTGAAAATGATTAACCTTACCCATACCATATCCGAAACCCGAGTCGCAATTGAAAAACAGAAATCGGAAGGAAAAACAATCGGCTTTGTTCCAACCATGGGCGCTTTGCACGAAGGCCACCTGGTGCTTATCAGGCAGGCTGCTGCTGAAAACGACTTTGTAGCAGTAAGCATTTTTGTAAATCCGATACAGTTCAATAATCCCGAAGATCTTGCCAGATACCCGCGCACGCTGGAGGACGATCTTTTAAAGCTGGGAGGAACAGGATGCAACCTTGTTTTTGCGCCATCGGCACAGGAAATGTACCCCGAACCCGATGTAACCGAATTTGATTTCGGCAACCTCGATAAAGTTATGGAAGGTAAGTTTCGCCCGGGGCATTTCAGGGGAGTTGCCGTTGTGGTTAAAAAACTGTTTGAAATTGTTACTCCGCACAAAGCCTATTTCGGAGAAAAAGATTTTCAGCAACTGGCTATCATTAAAAAAATGGTAAGCATGTTGAAGATGCCTGTTCAAATTGTACCCTGCCCCATTGTGCGCGAAACTGATGGTTTAGCCATGAGTTCGCGAAATGCAAGACTTACGCCGGAAGAACGCGCCGAAGCTCCGGCCATTTACAAAGCATTATCGGCTGTAAAAGAAAACTATTCGTGGTTTATTCCCGAAGGAGTAAAACAGTTGGTTACAGGCGAAATTCAGGAAAATCATTTTTTCAGGGTGGAATATGCAGATGTTGTGGACGCCGAAACGCTCCAACCTCTGCACGAGTGGCAGGATGCTGAACATGCTGTGGTTTGCATAGCGGCATTTATAGGAAATGTGCGGCTGATTGATAATATTATTTTATACTGATCTTTTTTCTTACGTTTACCATACTTTTCAATTCTCAATTGTTAAAATAAGTATCAAATATTCATTAACAAACTTAAAATTTATGAAAATCCGGACAACTTTAATTGCAGTAATCGCTTTAGTAATTTTCACATTCAGTGCATGTGATAAAGATGAAGAAGTAAAAAAGAACTCATTCAAATACAACGACAAAGAAGCTGAAATAGGGACCGCTCTCGGGTTTGCTTATGGCCAGACCGAAGTTAGCGGTGTTTATTGGATAGCCATGGAGTTTTTCGAAAAAACCTTTACCGTTTTTTATCAAAATGGATACCCCGATTCACTTGCAGGCAAAGGCGATGCTTTGCTGATAACCTTTTTATCAAACAAGGAGGCTGAAATTACTCCCGGCGAATATACGCTGAAACCATCAGCTGATCCTTCAAAACCCTTTACTATCGATGGCGATGACGAAACAGGTTTAATTATAGGGTTTGATGCTGCAACTGAAAATGATCCTCCATATGTGGAAATCAACGGAGGTAAAGTTACCGTAGCGAAAAACGGCGACGAATATGAGTTTACGTTTAACCTGAGTACAAACGTTAATTCAACAATTACAGGATATTACAAAGGGAAACCTGTGATTTTTATCGATAAAAAGAAAAAATCAACCGGGGTGAATTCATGGTTTCCACTTTAAATAAAGGAGTCCCGATCGTTTAATTCCTATTCCGAATAGCAGGTTACGTATATGTAACCTGCTATTTTAAAATTAATTATAAACGTTATCCACAATGAAATCCATTTTTCGCAAATCAGCTATTCCAGCTTTTCTTCTCATATTCACTTTTATAATGATGGCAGGGTGTAAGAAAGATAATCCCGATGAGCCAAAGAAAAACACTTTTAGATACAACTCCAAGGAATCTGTTATTGGCTTTGCGGTAGCCGAAATTTTTGGTTCAACCTCCCAAGACGTGTATGGGGTAACATTCTATTTCCTTGAAAACACACTGCAATGGCCGTTCGAAATCGGAGGCAGCGGCGTTGCACGAACAGGCGACATACTTTATTTTACGATCCTGGTAAATGATCCGGCAACTATTCCGTTGGGGACATATACCTTTAATAACGATAACGGTACATTGGTAAACACACTTTACGGAAGAGGGACAGAGTTGATGGTCAATTTTAATACAGGCAACGGAAATACCGGTACTGCAATTAATATTACCGGCGGAAAGATCGTAATGCTTAAAACAGGCGAAGAATATGAGATCACAATGGATTTAGATACCGATTATAACACCACAATTACTGGTTATTACAAAGGGAAAATTGATAATGAGGATATTTCGGGGAATTTAAAATCGGCTATTCTTTATTAAAATCAGTACCGGAGAAAGTTGCTGATTGCAGGAAATAGAATAATATGCGCTGCCAGGTTGAAGCTAATTGCGAAACCACATTTTAACAAAGTCATATTTATTCTAATATTTCGTAATTTTGCCGCGCTATGATAATTGAAGTTTTAAAATCAAAAATACACAGGGCCACTATTACTCAGGCTAACCTGAATTATATAGGCTCTATTTCCATTGATGAAGATTTGATGGATGCTGCCAACCTGATTGAATTTGAAAAAGTTCAGGTTGTAAATATCAACAATGGCGAACGGCTCGAAACCTATGTAATTAAAGGCGAGCGCGGCACAGGCGTTATTTCGCTCAACGGTGCTGCGGCGCGCAAAGCACATGTCGGCGACCTGGTAATAATTGCTTCGTATGCCCAAATGGATTTTGAAGAAGCCAAATCGCACAAGCCTGCCATAGTGTTCCCTACTGCACACAACAGACTAAGCTAATATACTTTGAACCAAAAAATCAAGAATATAATCCGTTTCACAGTGTTCCTGGGGATCGGCATTTTTTTTATCTGGATATTTTTGCGCAATCTCACTGCCGAACAAAAGCAGGAGATCCTCAACTCCATGGGCAACGCCAACTATTGGTGGATTGCGCTTGCTATTCCTTTGGGAATTCTGAGTCATTTTCTACGTGCCATACGTTGGCAGATGCTTATCGAAACCATGGGATACAAACCGCGGAAAAGCAATATGTTTTTTGCTGTAATGATAGGGTATTTTGCAAACCTGGCCCTGCCACGCCTGGGCGAAGTTAGTCGCTGCAGCATACTTACCAAATACGAAAACGTTCCTTTTCAGAAATCGTTTGGTACAGTTATTACCGAAAGGGCACTGGATATGATGATTTTTCTATTTCTGTTCTTTCTAAATCTTGCTTTGCAGGCTGAGCGGCTTTCGGGATACATCGATGAAAAGATATATAAACCCTTGCAGGATAAGCTTCACCTGAACGTAGATTTATCAGGGGCTTTCGCCATTCTGACGATTTCAATTATTGTTATTTTCGGAATTATATTCCTTGTTTTCCGCAAACAAATCACAACCAACAGCATTTATCTGAAAATTAAAAATATCATTTCAGGCTTTGTTGAGGGAATGAAATCACTGATTAAAGTCAGGAATATTTGGTTGTTCGGATTTTATACGTTCTCAATCTGGGCATTATACATGCTCATGGCGTATATTGTATTCTTCAGCATCCCGGAAAGCAGCCGCTTAGGTCTTGATGCAGGGCTCGCTGTATTGGTTTTTGGTTCCATCGGTATGATGGTGGTGCAGGGAGGTATCGGAATTTATCCTGCTATTGTTGCCGAAACCCTTGTATTATATGGTGTAGCAAGCGCTCAAGGTTACGCCTTGGGTTGGCTGATATGGACTTCGCAAAACATTACGATTGTGCTGGTAGGAATAATTTCATTAATTTTACTTCCTATTCTTAACAACAGCAAAAATGTCGAAGTCAGACCAAATCCGTAAAAAAATCTTCACTTACACCGATGCCGATTACCACCGGATGCTCACTATCTGGCAGTTTCAGGGTAAAAAAATTGTGTTTACCAACGGCTGTTTCGATATCCTTCACCTGGGGCATATCGACTACCTGTCGAAAGCGAAAGATTTAGGCGACCTGCTTATTATCGGTTTGAACACCGATCTTTCAGTTAGCAAAATAAAAGGCAAAAACCGCCCGATACAAGACGAAAATTCACGTTCCATGATACTTGCATCGCTTGGATTTGTGGATGTGGTCGTTTTTTTTGGTGAAGAAACACCTTATAATCTTATTAAAACCACACAGCCCGATATTCTGGTTAAAGGTGCCGACTACAAACCCGAGGATATTGTTGGCTATGATATTGTGAAAAATAAAGGAGGCGAAATAGTAACTATTGAGTTTCTGGAAGGCTATTCAACGACGGGGATTGAGAATAAGATATTGGGGGAAAGGGGTTAGGAGTTTCTGGTTTCTTGTTTCTTGTTTCTTGTTTCTAGTTTCCTAATTATTAAGATTTTCCGGAATTGAAAGATTGATTTGGATTTTTAATAGTAACTAGAATTATTGGTTTGGATTTTTATCATTTTTATTAAATCGATAATAAATTTTCATCAGTCCGGCTTTTCACTTTTTGAACTATAAGTTTTGACTTTTTTTGTAATTAGCGAAGCCAAAGTATGAACTTTGCAATTCCATTTTCCTACCTTTACATCATGGCAAAAACAAAAACAGTTTTCTTCTGTCAGAGTTGCGGCGCACAGTCCGCTAAATGGATGGGGCGCTGTACTTCGTGCGGCGAATGGAACACTTTCGTGGAAGAAGTGGTGCAGCGCGACAATTCCACAGCAAAAAACACCGGAAATTTCAAAACCACTGAATCAAAACCTCGAAAAATAAGCGAGATTGAACAGGGCAACGAGCAAAGGGTTTCGACCAGCAACGGCGAACTCGACCGCGTTCTGGGTGGTGGATTGGTGGAAGGATCGCTTATTTTAGTTGGTGGCGAACCCGGGATTGGCAAATCAACATTAATGCTGCAGATTGCACTTCATATGCAAGGCATCAGGGTATTGTATGTTTCGGGCGAGGAAAGTGAGCAGCAAATAAGGATGCGTGCCAACCGCCTGGGTTATAAAGATCCTGATTGTTATATACTTACCGAAACAAATACACAAAGCATTTTTCAACACATACAAACCGTTGATCCGGGATTGGTGGTTATCGATTCGGTTCAGACGTTACAAACCAACCTTATTGAATCTTCGGCAGGCAGTATTTCGCAGATACGCGAAACCGCCGCTGAAATGCAGCGTTTTGCAAAAACAACAGGTGTTCCGGTGATTCTCATCGGGCATATTACCAAGGATGGTGTGCTTGCCGGACCTAAAATACTGGAACATATGGTGGATACGGTATTGCAATTCGAAGGCGACCGGAATTACGGTTACCGGATTTTGCGTGCTGCAAAAAACCGTTTCGGGTCGGCATCGGAACTTGGTATTTTCGAAATGCGCGACACCGGTTTGCGCGAAGTCACCAATCCGTCGGAAATACTTATCTCGCAGCGCGAAGAACCTACCAGCGGCGTGGCAATTGCAAGCACTATTGAGGGAATGCGGCCCATGCTTATCGAAGTTCAGGCACTGGTAAGTTCGGCGGCTTACGGAACGCCTCAGCGTTCGAGCACAGGATTTGATGGACGAAGGTTGAATATGTTACTGGCTGTACTCGAAAAACGATGCGGCTTCAGGCTGGGGATAAAAGATGTATTTTTAAATATTGCCGGAGGCATCCGTGTTGACGATCCGGCTATTGATATGGCAGTGGTAAGCGCTATACTTTCGTCGAACGAAGATATTCCGGCCAGTCAGCAGATTTGCTTTGCCGGCGAAGTTGGACTCTCGGGTGAGATTAGACCTGTAAACCGCGTGGAACAGCGTATTGCCGAAGCCGAAAAGCTGGGGTTCAAACAAATCCTGGTCTCAAAACACAATCTGAAAGGACTGAAAACCGATAAATGGGCGATTAAAGTAACCGGTGTTGGAAAAGTGGAAGAGGTTTTCGGTATATTGTTCGGGTAGGCATTAGCTCTAGATATCAATAAACCACTAAGGCACTGAGGACACTGAGGATCACTAAGTTTATTCTGTTTATAAAACCTATCTATTGCAGTTGTATAGGTGCTTAATCATTCTGAAAACAGATTTTATTCAGAAGTCATTCTATGCGTTACAAGTGCAAAAAACTATTTAAAAAATTGAAATAATACTAAACACAATTTCAGAATTATCCCCGCAAATGTATAATCGCGTTATAGATTTGCGGGGATCTTTATATGAAAAAATAAATAAGAACGAAGTTTCACAGAAGATTCGACCTGTTTAAGACAACTTAGTGCTTCTCTGTGCTCTAAGTGCCTTAGCGGTAAGCAGAAGAGTTTAGGTTGCTTGATTTCAATCAATTCAAAAAGCAAGGTTCAAATTGCAAAATGCAAAATTGAAATCCTTCGCCTTGTCGCCACTTGCCTTGTCGCTCTTATCCTGTCGTTTTATGCTGCGACTAAAAGTCGCAGCACCCGGGCTCAATACTCATCCCAGCTGTTAATCGCAATATCTTCCGGCTGTAATTTACAAATGGCATAAATAAACGCGCTGGCAAGCCTTGCATTAGTGATTAGCGGAATATTGAAATCGACGGCAGCACGGCGAATCTGGTAATCGTTGTAAAGCTCTGTTTTAGAGAGGTTTTTGGGGATATTGATTACCAGGTCGATGGTGCGGTTTTTAAGGTAATCGAGTGTGTTGGGTTTATGCTCGTCGTCAGGCCAGTGCAAAATGGTTACCGGAATATTATTTTCGAACAGAAACTTTGCTGATCCCGGCGTAGCGAAAAGGTTGTAACCCCGTTCAATCAGCATCTGGGCACTTTTGAGGAGTTCTATTTTTGAACGAGCATCACCGGTTGAAAGCAAAATATTTTTCTTCGGAATCCTGTATCCGACTGAAAGCATGGCTTTTAACAAAGCTTCGTAGTAATTTTCGCCAATACAGCCTACTTCACCTGTGCTTGCCATTTCCACTCCCAGCACCGGATCGGCCATCTGTAGCCTCGAAAACGAAAACTGCGATGCTTTAATCCCTACATAATCAAGGTCAAAAGCCGATTTATTCAGTTTTTCGACAGGGATACCAAGCATAATTTTGGTAGCCAGCTCAATAAAATTGATTTTCAACACTTTGCTTACAAACGGAAAACTCCGCGAAGCCCTCAGGTTGCATTCGATAACTTTTATATCGTTGTCGCGTGCCAGGAACTGCATATTGAACGGACCGCTGATATTAAGTGCTTTGGCAATATCGCGCGAAATCCTCTTGATACGACGTGCTGTTTCGAAATACATTTTCTGTGCCGGAAATACAATGGTGGCATCGCCTGAATGCACCCCCGCAAATTCGATATGCTCCGAAATAGCATAAGCCATTATCTCGCCTTTATCAGCCACGGCATCAATTTCAATTTCCTTGGCATTTTGTATGAACTCCGATACAACAACAGGGTATTCCTTCGAAACCCTGGCAGCCAGCGTGAGGAAATAGTCAAGTTCCTGTCGGTTGGAAACCACATTCATGGCAGCACCCGAAAGTACATACGAAGGACGGATCAAAACTGGGAAACCCACTTCATCAACAAATTCATAAATCTGCTGAATCTCAACCAGCTCTTTCCAGCGTGGCTGATCAATTTTCAATGTATCGAGCAGTGAAGAGAATTTATGGCGGTTTTCTGCATTATCAATACTTTCGGGTGCCGTGCCCAAAATCGGAACATGTTGCCCGTGCAAACGCATCACGAGGTTATTGGCAATTTGTCCGCCGGTGCTTACCACAACTCCTTTGGGTTGTTCCAGTTCGATAATATCCATGGTACGCTCGAACGAAAGCTCATCGAAAAACAGACGGTCGCAGGTATCGTAATCCGTACTAACTGTTTCGGGATTGAAATTGATCATTACTCCGCGGTATCCTTCTTTGCGCGCAGTTGCCAGAGCATTAACCGAACACCAGTCGAATTCCACCGAACTACCAATGCGGTAAGCCCCTGAGCCAAGCACAATAACCGATCTGCCATCCTTTTCTGGCTCAATATCATGGGATGCACCGTTATAGGTAAGATACAGGTAATTGGTTTGGGCAGGATATTCGGCGGCAAGCGTATCAATTTGTTTGATGTAAGGCATAACTCCAAGCTGCTTGCGGAAATTCCGGACCTGCAGCATTTCGGTGTGCATATTACCAGGTTTCTTTAAAACAAAACGTGCAATCTGAAAATCGGAAAATCCTTTCTGCTTCACCGTCTTCATCAGTTCCCCTGAAATATCTTCAATTTTTGAAAACGTTTTCAGCTGGACCATGTATTCGTAAATGGATTTCAGTTTAACCAGAAACCAGTTATCGATTTTAGTAAGTTCGTGGATGCGGTCAACCGAATATCCTGCTTCGAATGCGCTGGCAATGGAATATATGCGCATATCAGTCGGTGCTGAAAGTGCCTTGTCGATATCGTCGAATTCAATATCAGTGTTGCCGACAAAACCGTGTGTCCCCTGCCCTACCATGCGGAGTCCTTTCTGAATGGCTTCCTCAAACGTGCGTCCGATTGCCATTACTTCGCCAACACTTTTCATACTCGAACCGATTTCTTTCGAAACACCGATAAACTTATTCAGGTCCCAGCGAGGGATTTTTACCACAATATAATCAAGTGCCGGCTCAAAAAATGCTGTTGTAGTGCGGGTTACTGAGTTTTTAAGTTCATGAAGGCCGTAACCCAAAGCCAGCTTTGCAGCCACAAAAGCCAATGGATAACCGGTTGCTTTCGAAGCCAGCGCCGAGGAGCGTGAAAGCCGTGCATTGACTTCAATTACTCTGTAATCTTCACTATTCGGATCGAGTGCATATTGTACGTTACACTCCCCGACGATTCCTACATTGCGCACAATTTCGATGGAAAGGCTGCGTAGTTTGTGGTATTCGCGGTTGGTAAGCGTTTGCGATGGCGCCACAACTATACTTTCTCCGGTATGAATTCCAAGCGGATCGAAATTCTCCATATTACAAACCGTTATGCAATTGTCGTAACAGTCACGCACAACTTCGTATTCAACTTCTTTCCAGCCTTTTAAGGATTCTTCAACAAGTATTTGTGAAGAATAGGAGAATGCATTTGCCGCCAGAGCTAAAAGTTCGTCACTGTTATAACAAAATCCCGAGCCTTGTCCCCCAAGGGTAAATGCTGCCCTTACAATGATCGGGAAACCAAGAGTTTCGCTGGCTTTCAGTGCATCGTCAATGCTGGTAACGGCAATGCTCCGGGGCGTTTTAATATTTATTTTCCGTAGGTTATCGGCAAATATTTCCCGGTCTTCGGTATCGATAATAGATTGAACCGGAGTACCTAAAACTTTAACATTATATTTCTCAAGAATACCCGATTTAAATAGCTCAATGCCGCAGTTGAGCGCGGTTTGTCCGCCAAAGGAAAGGAGGATTCCTTCGGGCCTGTCCTTTTCTATCACTTTTTCGATAAAAAAGGGTGTTACGGGAAGGAAATATATTTTATCGGCTACGCCCTCGGAGGTTTGAACGGTAGCGATATTGGGATTGATGAGAATGGTAAAAATACCTTCTTCGCGCAGGGCTTTCAATGCCTGCGATCCGCTGTAATCAAACTCACCGGCTTCGCCGATTTTAAGGGCTCCTGAACCCAGGACGAGGACTTTTCGGATGTTTATCATTGTGAAATTTTAAGCACTATTTTATT
>CAZOXJ010000018.1:1287-31543 GCA_964583325.1 uncultured Lentimicrobiaceae bacterium | reverse complement strand
AATAAAATAACCGAAGTTGTTTTCAACAAAACAAGGAAAACTGTTGATAACTTTCTGCTTTTAAATTTAAACATTTTTATAAATTTGTTTCATAATAGTTGTTAAAAGAATTAATGTTTTCTTAATAGCAGGGCCATTTACTTTGATGTCTTTAATTTAATTTTGCAGCGTTTTTCAATGATTAATTAATCATAACAGTCATCCCAGGGATACCGAATCCTCTTTCCTGAACTTTCTTAACCAAACCATAAACTAACCAAATCAATCTACCTTTATGAGAAAAACTGAAAATTTAATTCGAAGATTTTTTAAGCAGGTTATGCTTATTTCAATCTTTATGATGAGCGTGACCTTTGTTTTCGGGCAGGTTACCACTTCCGGCGTAAACGGAGTGATCTCAGGAGCAAACGGCGAAACTCTGCCTGGTGCAACAGTTTTAGCTTTGCATACTCCTTCAGGTTCGCAGTATGGAACAACTACCGATCCTGATGGTAACTTCCGCATTCCTAATATGAATGTTGGCGGTCCTTACAAAATTACTGTGTCTTATGTAGGATACCAAAATTTTGTGCAGGATGAAGTGTACCTGAACCTTGGACAGACTTTGAAACTTAATGTTACACTCAGCCAGCAGGCAGCAACAATTACAGGTGTCGAAGTTGTCGGAACGCGTAATAATATCTTTGACGGTAATCGTACCGGAGCCGAAACCAACCTCACTATTCAAGCTATTGAGCGTATGCCTTCAATCGGACGCAATATGTCGGATTACACACGTTTAACCCCACAGGCAAGAGTAACCCAGGGAGGTGGAATCGAAATATCCGGTACCAATAACAGGTACAATGCAATTTATATTGATGGAGCTGTTAACAATGATGTATTTGGTTTAACCGATCAGGGAACCAATGGTGGCCAAACCGGGATTTCACCATTCTCAATGGATATTATCGAGCAGGTTTCCATTCAGATCGCACCCTACGATATTAAACTCGGAGGATTCGCAGGAGCTGGTATCAACGCAGTTACCCGCAGTGGTAATAATGAGTTTCAGGGATCAGCTTATTTTGTTAACAGGAATGAGAATTTGGCAGGCAAAACTCCTACTGATAATTCAGAAACCGAAAGAGTTAAACTCAATCCATTCAGTTCAAATACCTATGGTTTCCGCCTGGGTGGCCCGATTGTAAAAGACAAACTCTTTTTCTTTGTAAATGCTGAAATTCAGAAAGATGAAACGCCTCAGCCCTTTGATTTTTCAACCTACAAAGGTGATGCCACTGCCAGCGACCTGACTTCAATAACAGCTAAACTTGCTGAGTATGGGTATGATGCAGGTGGATACACTGATGTTAACAGAACCCTTGAAGGAACGAAGTTTTTTGCCCGCTTCGACTGGAACATAAATAAAATTCATAAACTGATGGTTCGTCACCAATATACCAAGGCTATTCAAACCAGTCCTTCAAATTCAAATACGACCAACATCAGATATGGTAATTCGGGTATTTATTTCCCATCAATAACCAACTCGTCAGCTATAGAGCTTAAAAGCAATATAAGTAACAAAATGAGTAACAGCCTTATTTTAGGTTTAACTTTTGTTCGTGACGACCGCGATCCGATGGGCAGCAACTTCCCATACGTAAGGATTAAAGATGGTACATCGAATATCTATTTTGGATCTGAAGAGTTTTCAACCGCTAATCAGCTGAATCAGGATATTATTACTCTAACGGACAATTTCGAAATATATAAGGGGAAACACACTCTTACGTTTGGAACTCATAACGAGTTTTATAAGATGTATAATCTCTTTATTCGTCAAAACTTTGGTTCATACCAGTTTAACAGCGTTGCCGATTTCGTTTCCGGCGCTCCAGCTTATCAGTTTGACCGTACATTCTCAGCCATTGATGATGTTACTGGCGATGGTTCCAAGGCTGCTGCCGAATTCAACGCTCTTCAACTGGGACTTTATGGACAGGATGAAATCCAGGTTAGCAATAAATTTAAGGTTACCGTAGGTTTACGCATCGATTTACCAATGTTCCTCGATACACCTCCTGTAAATAATGATTTCAACACCAATGTTATTCCTGTTCTGGAAGAAGCAGGCTGGGATCTTGAAGGTGCGCAAACAGGACAAATGCCAGATCCTGCGCTTATGTTTAACCCTCGTGTTGGTTTCAACTATGATATTACCGGTGACCAGAGTTTCCAACTCCGCGGAGGAGCAGGTCTCTTTACCAGTCGTATCCCCTATGTATGGCCAGGTGCATCGTTCCAAAACAATGCAGTTATTACAGGTGGTATGCGTGTAACAGCAGCAGGGTCACCCGAGTTGATTTTCAATCCTGATTGGAACAATCAGCCGGTTCTACCTCCAACCCAACCTTCAGGACAAGTTGATATATTTGCCAAGAAATTCAAATATCCTCAGGTATTCCGTACAAGCCTTGCAGTTGATAAAAAACTTCCTTGGGGACTCGTAGGAACTTTTGATGTTACCTATACTAAAACGCTCAACAACGTTTTGTACTACAACCTGGCGTATGAAAAAACTGGTGTATTGACCGGAACCGGTGATGATCGTCCTATCTGGTCGAAAATTGTACTTGGAAATGATCCTAATACAGGTAAGAAAAGAGCATACACTGATATTATGCTTGGTACAAACACGAATAAAGGCTATTCATACAATGTTACTGCCCAGTTGCAGAAAAACTTCATCAATGGATTTACCGGTAGTATAGCTTATTCGTTAGGTCACGCCAAATCAATGAATGATGGAGTTTCGTCACAAAATTCATCACAGTGGCGCGTGCCAAATGTTCGTGGAAAGAATGATCTCGATTTCGCAACCTCCGACTTTGATATGGGTTCACGCGTAGTTGGATTCATTTCTTACAAGAAAGAATACCTGAAACATACTGCTACTACAGTTTCATTGTTCTACACAGGCCAATCCGGTCCAAGTTTTTCATACGGATATGCTGACGGATCAACCAAATATTTAGGGGAAGACAATAATAGTCTTGAACTTCTTTACGTTCCTGTAGATCAGAATGATATTCATCTGATTGATATCAAGAATACAGATGGCGAAATTACTCTCTCGAAAGAACAGCAATGGACAGACCTGAATGCCTTCATCGAAGCTGATGAATACCTCAATGGTCGTCGCGGCGATTATGTTGAAAGGAATCATTCACGCGTTCCGTTTACTAATCTGTTTGACTTCCGTATTGCTCAGGATTTCTTTATTGAAGCAGGTGGAAAACGCAACACACTCCAGGTATCGTTTGATATCTTTAATCTTGGAAACATGATCAACAGCGAATGGGGACGTATTTATTACTCTTCAGGAGCTTACTACAACAACTATCCTTTGGTTAAAATGGAAGGTTTCGAAGAAGATGGAACAACTCCAAAATTCTCATTTAAGAAACCTACTGGCGACACATGGGCTATCGATGATTCAGGAATCCTGAGTTCAAGGTGGCAGGGTCAGATCAGTATCAGGTACATTTTTAATTAATCGGGAATAAAAAAAAGAGCTCTGATTTTCAGGGCTCTTTTTTTTTCTTATTTTGGCAGTTACCTTAACCGGAATTTTGTTTAGTATTAAAATTACCTGTATGCGAAAGATGCTTTTACTGGCAGTACAACTCTATTTGTTTTTGTTTTCTGCCATAGCTCAGGAAAACAATGGGAAAACCACTGTGATACTTTCGCTTGATGGATTCCGTTGGGATTATCCTGCAAAAGTCAGTACTCCTAATCTCGATAAAATAGCCAAAGAAGGTGTGAAAGCCGTTTCGCTGATACCATCATTCCCATCCAAAACTTTTCCGAATCACTATAGCATTGCTACAGGCCTGGTTCCCGATCACCATGGAATAGTTAATAATTCGTTTTACGATACCTTGCTAAAAAAGGCTTATTCAATAGGTGACAGGAATGCTCGTTTTAACCCTGAGTTTTATGGTGGTGAGCCAATATGGGTTACAGCAGCAAAACAAGGTGTTCGAACAGCTTCATTTTACTGGGTTGGCAGCGACGTTGCCGTGCAGGGCATACAACCCGATTACTGGAAACACTATAATGATAAAGTTTCGTTTATAGCCAGGATTGATACCATAATAAAATGGCTCAGTCTGCCAGAAGAAACCCGTCCAAAACTTATTATGGCCTACTACCACGAACCTGACGGGATCGGCCACGATTTTGGGCCCGATGATACACGCACGCTTAGCCTGGTTCACGAACTGGATAGTATGACTGGTTTACTTTATAATCACATAAAACAACTTCCGGGAGGTGACAATATTAATTTTATTGTGGTATCCGATCATGGGATGGGGTCGATTACATCGTTGCAGAACATTGCGTTAAGAGATTTTATTCCTGAATCCTGGCCGGTGAGGATCGAAGGAGGAAATCCTAATTTTAATATTTATTCTTCAGGGCCATGGGTTGATTCAGTTTATATGGCACTTAGCAAAGCTCCCGGAATAAAAGTCTGGAAACCTGCAGCTGTACCCTTATACTTGAATTATGGGACCAACCCCAGGGTAGGAGATTTAATTGTTGTTGCCGATTCCGCATGGAGCATAACGCTTAATCATCCGAAAAGTGATTTTACTGGCGGCACACATGGTTACGATATCAGGAACACCGATGTACATGCTATTTTTTATGCAGCTGGCCCTGATTTTAAGCAAGGCTTTATTCAGCCTGCTTTTCAGAATATTCATATCTACTCCTTACTTGCTCATTTGCTCGGAATAATCCCCGCAAAAACCGATGGCGATTTACAACCGGTAATTGATATGCTTAAACCATAAGCAATTGTAAAATCGTAAGGTTTTTATATCATCCGCTCCAATGTTTCCTTCCATTTTTAGTTGGCGAATAGCATTTGTCTAATTCATCACTTAGACCTTCAATTTCAATAAAGTTTTAGCTATGGTTTGGCTTTTCGCACCAGACACGAAAAATAGTTTATATACAGGAAACGAATTGGAAGAATAGTTATAGAGTAAGAAAACGCCTTCTTCAGGTTTTTTTATTAATTAATGTTGGAAACTGCTTTATTTCAACCGTTTTATAATACGGAGGCTATGGCTGTATATGTTTTGTTCAAGACTAAAAATACCATTATGGTCAATGTTATCAATTTTTACCCGGCCTGAGGCATGAATAATTTTTCCATTTCCGATAATAATACCAACATGAATAATTTCTCCGGCAGGATTATCAAAAAAAGCTAAGTCGCCCGGTAAAGCTTCATCAACAAAATCGAGAGCAGTTCCGAAGTCTGCCTGTTGAGCAGCATTGCGTGATAAATTAAGCCCACACATGTGGTAAACTACCTGAACCAACCCTGAACAATCGATCCCCATAATGCTCCTGCCACCCCATAGGTAGGGCGTATTCAGGTAGTCCAATGCTGTGGCAGCAATCTTTGAACCTGAAAACTTTTTGGGGATCGACTTGCTCTTGCTAATCGAGGTATATGTTTTATGCCCGAGGTGAAAAGTGTTTCCTGCAGCTAGTGGCAGGTGGCTTCCTTTGCCCACCAATACAAACGTGCCGTCATTTTTGCAGTAGCATTCAGCTGTTTTATCAGTTATAATATGATTTGAACCGTTTTTTATCTTTTCAATAAAATCATCACTAACAATCATTGCTTGTTTATGATCAATCCATCCTTCGTAATTATCATGATGCACACGGATCTGCAACCAGTTTCCTTTATCTTCGGTTATACTAAAAGTTTCGCCAAATAAAATCTGTGTTACCATTTCACTCTTGTCCGAGGGTTCCAACCTTACCGGTACTTGTGCTAAAGTGCATATTGCATTCATGGTCAGAGAGATAAAAAAAAATTATTTGAGTTGGTTGATGAAATCCTGGTAGTTATGAATTTCGGACAAGAGTCAAAGATAGTAAATGGTGGTATGAAAACAAAAATTCCTATATTCGTGTTCTCTATTCTATTCCGATGAAGTTTACAATTACCAAGAAACAGTGGCGTAACTATTATCAGATCAATAAGATACTGTTGTTTTTAATAACATTGGTCATTTTGCTGGCTTTATTTCCCCGTGAAGGGAAATTTAAATATGAATTTCAGCGTGGCAAACCCTGGCAACATGAAGACCTGATTGCGCCTTTTGATTTTGCTATTCTTAAGCAGCAGTCGGAGTTACAAAAAGAGCGTAGATCTGCTTTATCCGAAGCCTATTTGTTTTTTCGGTTCCAGGAGGAGAAGGTGGAATATGCAAAAAGTGAATTTCTGGCCCGTCTCGACCGTGCTGGATTAAACACTGCTAATCCAAAGGAAAAGGAATTAATAGTTAAAACTGCATTTATATTACTCGATAGTATTTATAACAGGGGTATAATCGAGATGATTCCTGAATTGGAGAAGAAGGATCCTGATTTCCTGATAGCTGTTTTAAAGGATAATACTGCAAAAATTCTGCCTGTTAGCAGCCTGTTCAGCATCAGTAAGGCAAACGAATTTATTTTGGTAACACTGGCAACAATCGAGGGGCTTGATGGTAAAATAGTTCTGCCATTGATACAGGCAAGCATCATGCATAATGTTTTATTCGATAGCGACCTTACCAGGACTCAGCGGGAGCAGTCGCTGGCAAATATCTCAATTACCCGTGGAATGGTTCAGAAAGGTGAACGTATCATTGCCACTGGAGAGCTCGTAAATGAAGCAAAGTTTCAACAATTGGATTCGCTGCGTCGTGAGTTTGAGTCTAAATCAGGAACAGGATATAATTTTAAAATGATCCTTTTAGGCAGGTTTATACTTATTTCTATGGCATTATTGGTTTTCGGATTGTTTATGTTCACTTTCAGGCACGACATTTATAGCGAAAACCGCAATATCGTGCTTCTACTGCTGCTGGTAACTCTAATGGTGTCGTTTACTACTTTTATAATGAATATGAACACCGATTATCTTATGGCTGTTCCTATTTGTCTTGTGCCCATTATTGTACGAACTTTTTATGATACCCGGCTGGCGTTATTTGTGCATATTATAACCATAATTATCCTCGGTTTCCTGGTACCTAATAGTTTCGAATTTCTTTTTATGCAACTTATTACCGGTATCATTACAATAATCAGTGTGGTTCACTTATATCACCGCTCGCAGTTTTTCTTTACTTCGCTTATGATATTTATTTCATATTCTGCTATTTATGTTGGATTAACATTAACACAGGAAGGATCGTTTGACCAGCTGAGCAGGGCTAATTTCCTGCTCTTTGGCATAAGTGCCATGCTTACTTTATTCTCGTATCCATTGATTTACCTTTTTGAGAGGGTTTTTGGTATGATCACCGACGTTTCATTAATTGAATTGTCGGATACCAATTCGAAACTATTGCGCGAACTGGCATTAAAATCGCCGGGCACTTTTCAACATTCGCTGGTGGTATCTAATATAGCTGAGGATGCTGCCAGGGCTATTGGCGCAAATTCGTTACTAGCTCGCACCGGGGCACTCTATCATGATATCGGCAAGATGGATATGCCAATGTATTATATCGAGAACCAGTCAGGAGGCATTAATCCACATGATGATTTGTCCTATGAAGAAAGCGCCCGCATTATTACCGGACACGTATTACGTGGAATCGAAAAAGCGCGGTTGCATAAGCTGCCCGAAGTAATTATCGATTTTATCCGTACTCATCATGGAACACGTTACACTCAGTATTTCCTTACAAAACAAAAAGAGGAAGCTGGTGATGTGCCTTTTGATGAATCGGCATTCAGGTATCGCGGACCTATTCCGCATTCGAAGGAAACCTCAATACTCATGATGGCGGATTCCATTGAGGCTGCTTCTCGTTCCTTAAAAGCGCCGACAGAACCTGAAGTAAGTGAACTGGTTGAACGCTTGATCGATAATCAATTAGAGTATAAGCAATTTCGTAATTCGTCGCTCACGCTCAAGGAAATCTCGACCATTAAGAAAATTATCAAGAAGAAACTGTTGAGTATTTATCATATTCGCATTGAATATCCTTCCACTACTTAATTCCCGGCGGTAATGATAATTCAATGTTCGAGAGGTAAGGCGATGCATCCGGGCCTAGATTGAAAAGCAGGTCAAGTATACTCAAATCCGGTATAAAGCCATGGATTTCTTCAAATACCTGCATATAACGGGGAAGCGTTTTTACAACAATCTGATAAGGTTGCTGTTTTGGGTTGAAACTATTGCGCAGATTAATGCATTCAGGTTCAAAAATATATTCTTCAGTGTTTCGTATTCTTATTGTCCGGATATTCAATACCGGTAAGAGTACATTTAAAAACTCCTGGTTTAAAGTAATAAGGTTTTCATGTTTATTGCGATACAGAGGTTCAATCATATCGCGGTAATATAAGAAATAGGGTGATTTATTGTAAGCAGTTATGATTGACCGCCAATGCAACTGCTGCCAGTTTTTCGAATTATCAATCAAAATATCACGGGTTTGTGTGTGATTTCCGTTGACTTTAATAACAGGTATGGAAAGATTTAGAATTCCATTTGATGTTGCAATATTACACCGGTTCCTGAACGTTTGTTTTGGATATGTTTCGTACAATTCAACAGATACATTCTGGTATTTTAAAGCTACAGCCATCCACGAAACCGGAGGAAGGTAAGCAGTAGACAGCAGCAGAGTTTCCATTAGTATATTTTCCGGCAAAAGTACTAAAAAGAAAAAGGGTAGCCATACTGACTACCCTTAGCATAATGTTTAGTTTTGATTAATTTGATGCCAGCAAAACTTCGTTGATAGCATCTGTCATAGCTTGTTTGGGTAATGCTCCCATTGCCATTTGTGGTTTGCCTTCTTTCGGGCAGAATAATAGGGAAGGAATGCTCCTGATACCGAAAGCGGCTGCGAGTTCCTGTTCCACTTCTGTGTTTACCTTGTAGATATTGATTTTTCCTTCAAACTCTTTTGAAAGTTCTTCGAGAATAGGAGCAACCATCTTGCAGGGTCCACACCAGTCGGCATAAAAATCGATCAGACAAGGCAGTGAGCCTTCAAATTTCCACTCCTGGTTCTTTTCGTAATCAAATACTTTTTCGAGAAAGGTTTCTTTTGTTAAATATTCCATTGTATGTTTTTTTATTTTTCTGTTTCTATTATTGTTATTTCTTGATCAAAACTTCTGTTATTACTTTTTCGTAAGTTTCTTTAGGTAAAGCACCTTGAGCCATTTGCGGTTCACCTTCTTTTGGGCAGAAAAATACGGTTGGAATACTGCGGATACCAAAAAACTGGGCTAATTCGCGTTCCACATCAGTGTCAACTTTGTAAATCACAATTTCACCTTTGTATTTTTCTGAAAGCTCAGTCATTATAGGGGCAATCATCTTACATGGTTTACACCAGTCTGCATAAAAATCAATGATACATGGTTTGTCGCCTTTATATGTCCATTGTTTTGGGTTCTTTTCATAATCATATACCTGCTCAAGAAACATTGCTTTTGTAAGTTTAACAACATTTCCTTCTCCTGTTGCTGGCGGTGTTGATGCATTAGCTGCATTTCCTTCCGAAACTGGTATCGACTGTTCTGTGAGGCCGGTTTTTGGATCAGTTGAATCAGCTGCCTGGTCTGATTTTAAAGTGCCTCCGCAACTGCTCAACCAGATAATGGAAAGGAATATTAATCCGAAGAATGTGTTTTTCATGTTTATTAGGTTAATGTTAATGGTTGATTTTTTTTGATGGTGCAAAGATATATTTATTTTTCGATATATCGCATAAATATCACCATTTATTTGTAGTTTTGTCAACAATTATCATGCCACTGTAATTTTGTCATGAAATTTGTCAAAATGATTATCAATTATAACGTATGAAGGATCAAAGAATTGTAAACCTGAAAGAATTAATAGGGCAGTTAGACGCAGACCGCTTCAGGAAAACCTTTAGTTCGCAGCAGGAATGTCTCGAAGTATTGTCGAATGCCAAATGGGCAGACGGATTTGTATGCCGCAGTTGTGGGAATGAGAATTATTGTCAGGGTAAGACTTCTTTTTCCCGTCGGTGCACGCGCTGTAAAAAGGAAGAGTCAGCAACGGCGCATACCATTTTTCATCATTGCAGGATGGAACTGCCACGGGCATTTGAAATAGCGTACATGGTCTGCGGTTCACCGGCAATGCCTGCTTCCGAAATTTCGCAGGTTTTGGATACGCGACATATGACATGTCTTAATTTTAAAAAGCGGATTCTTCAATGTCTCCAATCCGATGGCAACCTGGTTAATGTATTTTGATAGTGGTCAAATCACAACGTAATTTCAAAACCTCTTCACTTTTATAATCCTTAAAATTGGCGCATAAAAAAAAGGCTAACCGCAATGGTTAGCCTTTTTTTATTGTGTGGGTTATCAGAAATTATTTGATAGTTTTAATTTCAACCCGGCGGTTAAGAGCGCGACCAGCTGAAGTTTTGTTATCTCCTGCAGGGTTAGCTTCGCCATAAGCATTTTTAACAAGGCGGTCTTTTGCAATGCCTTTTTTAACAAGGTAGTTGATTACATAGTCAGCACGTTTTTCTGACAGTTTCATATTGTAAGCATCATTGCCTTGTGAATCAGCATATCCGTCAACGGTAACTGTAACATCTGTGTATTGGTTCATAAGTGAAACAACTTCGTCGAGGTCTTTGGTGTATTTTGTGATTACAACTGATTTGTCAAGTCCGAAATAAACAACTTTGTAAATTTCAAATTTCTTGATCTCAGGACAACCAAAGTTTGCAGCTATACCGAATACATCAGGACATTTATCGTCTTTGTCAGCAATTCCGTCACCATCAGTATCTGGGCAGCCTTTGAACTGAGCTAAGCCTTTAACATCAGGGCAAGCATCATCACCGTCAGCAATTCCGTCACCATCACGGTCAGGACAGCCAGCTAATTCTTTCTTGCCAGGTACATCCGGACATTTATCATCTTTGTCAGCTATACCATCGCCATCCTTATCAGGACATCCGTTGAGTTCTTTCTTGCCGGCAACAGTTGGACAAGCGTCTTCGCTGTCAATAATGCCGTCACCATCAGTATCAGGACAACCTTTGAATTCAGGTTTTCCGGCAACATCCGGACATGCATCATCTTTATCTGCAATACCGTCATTATCTTTATCCGGGCAACCAGCGAGTTCAACTTTACCAGGAGTTTCTACACATAAGTCATCCTTATCTTTCACACCATCACCATCAGTATCTTTAGCTCCGAAGCGGAATTTCAGACCCATTGTGTAATGCATATAATCATCACGTTTGTCATCAGTGGTTGATAATTTCGGAGTAATAATATAATCATATGCTCCCTGGAAATTAAGACCTACATTTTGAGTCAACCAGAAATTAAAACCAACACCTGTAACTTGTTTCAGGTAGGTTGTTCCATTTGTTGCGTCAAGATCATGAATACTTGAAGCTCCTATTCCTAAATACACATACGGATCGAACCAGCTTTTTTCTTTTAGTATGTAGCCGTTAGCAAACTTGTAGGCAATATTTAAATCGCCGGTCCAGAATTTTCCATCTTCTAAAGGCTGGCCAAGTGATTCCATTCTGTCTAATTCCAGTTCGCTGATACCAAACTGTGCAAATAGGTTGAATGATGGATTAAGATTGTAGCCAACTGAAAGAGCTGAAGGGAATTTGTAACCCTGCCATTTTGTGTATTTAAACTGGTCGGGAACACTAAGGTGAACGGCGTTAAAATCTTCAAATTGCCAGTTAAGTCCTATAGCCCATTTATAGTCGGTATTTTGGGCGCGAAGGTTAAATGTAGAGGCAATCAGCACAATAATTGCCAGGAATGTAAACTTTTTCATAAGTATACGATTTAAATTTAAATTTATGTTGCTATCTGGTTAGTTGTTATTTGCTTGATAATTAACTTTTAACGTCAAAAAAATTAGTTTATTGTACTAATACTTACCACATTTTATTGCTTACTGCAAAATTCGTGATAAATATACAAAAAGACAAGTCTTTATGGCTACTTTTTATAAAATATTTTTTTTCAAAAAATCTAAATGTTAGATAAACAGTTATTTATGTGTTTTGTTTACTCGTTAATAATAATTTTTTTCACTTCTTTTTGCTTCCCGTCTTCAATAAACATATAATATACCGATGGTTGTAAAGGCTCAATGTTTAATGTGATTTCGTTTAAGCCGGGGAATATTTTTACATTATTTGCAATAACTAATTCGCCTAACAAACTAAAAACACGAATTGTTAAATCTTGTTCGTTGTTAGAAGGAGAATATTTTGCTATAGTTATAACTTTGTTTGCAGGGTTTGGATAAACCTGTGTTTCTATTTCACTTTGGGGTATTTCATCCAATCCAACAGCAGAGGAAAAATATTCGCCTGACCAGCCCTGTGAATTTCCACTTGAATTGGTCATAAATAAAATCATCATTTTGCCGCTATGTGCAGTTACGGCCAGAGGAAGCTGGCTACCGGTATAGTTTCCGAGCAGTTCCTGTGTTTGCAGATCATATACTTTAACGAAATCAGTAGTATCAATTAATTCAAAAGTTGAAAAAAAGAAAGTGACGGGTAATCCGTTATCAGGAAGGATTTTCCATCGGCAAACCGAATTACTGCTGTATTTTTTATCTCCACTGCCATCCTCTATACTTCCCGAAGGATCAGTAAGTGTAGTTGTGCCTGTACAATAAACAGGAAAAATACTTTCATAATCAAACTGCCAGCCTGCTGCGGAAGTCAAAGAATTAGTAAGGAATTTTAAATATACCTGGTTGCCTTCAGACACTATAACTCCGGGGATTGAATTTCCGCTGTATGCGCCTATGAGGGGAAAAGATTCATCAGGCCCATTGTAAATAAATAAGGTATCACCTTCAGCTTGGGTGTCAAATTTTAAAAAAGTAATTTTTATGCTTTTAATTGAATCGTATTCAGGATCCTCAGGCGAAATAAGCCAGGAACATGCCGCATCATCCTGATAATTGAACCACCCGCTTCCGTCCTCAACAGAACCCCTCAAATAGGTTATTGTTGTATGTCCCTGACAATATGAAGGGTAGATGTTTTGCAGAGTATCCGGAAACATTGGAATAACTTCCTGCGCGAAGTTAAAATTGTTGCCGCCAGGAGTCAGGTTGTCGGTATAGAAATAGCCATCCTGCGAGCCACCCCATCCCCAGTTAAAATGATAATAATTACCAGGCTGATAGCCATCGCAAACAAATGCATGTCCGCTAGGCGACTGTATACCTGCCCAGCCGGCATAATATAAAGGCTTCCTCTGATCCAGATTGACTACCAACAAACTATCCCAGTCGATTGAAACGCTGTCGCGGAAATAATACTGTGTTTCGGGACCGTAACGAAAGTATGTTTTAAGTGAATAGGCCGCTTTGTGATTCCACATACCACTGCCATCGGGACCATAATCCATGTCAACAGAAACACCCTGGTGAAAAAGAAGCTCCCCGATCGGGTCATTTGGTTTACTAATGGATGAAAGCATTCCTTCCCAAAGATAAGTCGTTGTGCCAAAATCAGCCGAGATGGTTCCATAATCAGGATGTGTATAGGAATAATTTCCTTGCCCCTGTTGCGGGAAACGGTAATAATTCAGCAACTGTCCCATTGCCGTGGCAACACACCCGGCATAACATCTTCCGCCGGGACCGGCAGGGTCAGGCGGGCACCAGTGATTGTATGGCGAATCCTGGTTCCATTTCGAAACCAATAATGGGGCCACACTCTGCAATAAACGGACATCTGAATCTGCGCTAAAATCATCACTGAGCAACCTGTTCCATTCTGCTGTAATATCCGGCGAAGGTAAAATGTTGTTTAAAACGGCATAGTCGATTTGATTCTTATAATGATTCATCCAGGTGTTAAAGCCTTCCGGAAGGTCAGACTCCTCGGCATACGCATTGTCGAATGAATATGCAAGAACCGGAATTACTTTGCTGCTTGCACTTACCACAACAAATCCAACAGGAATTACATCACAGACATAATATGCAGTATTCGTATTCCCGAAAGATCTGACTTTCGAAATACTGATTTCATTGAGATGCACAGGTTTGATAAGGTTAGCTCTTTCGAAGTAAAAATTATGAGCAACCTTTGTGGCCTGTTCTTTAGAAATATTTCCGCAGAGCGCCCATAAAGGCAATGAAAACATTACAATTGTGTATAATATGTTCCGCATAAGAATCTCTTTTTACAAAGATAATAATTGCCCTGAATTAAAAAGCGAAGCTAGTATCCTGATGGTTCGTATTTTTCCAGTTCATACTTTAGCGAAATCAAAAGAATTCCGAATTTAATACCGGAGATTACTTAAGAAGGAAGATAAAATCAACAATTTCAAGTATGTGATTTTTCGCTGGCAGGAAGTTTGAGTCTTTAAATACCTTAATTAAGTACGATTTTCTGGTATGTGATTCCTTTATCAGAAACGATATGCAAAACATAAATGCCACGTGCAAAGGAAGTAACATCAATTTTAATCTGAGCGTTATCTGTTTCTGACTTTAATGTTTTAGTAAAAACAGGAGTCCCTTCCGATGATATGAGTTTGAGAGTGTAATTCTCCTTATTTCGGGTGCTCAGATTTACCTGTACCTGGTTCTGGGCCGGATTTGGAAAAATTCCGGCTTCTATTCCGCTATTTAATTCATTTAAAGCAGTAAGTTCAGACGAAGTATAGGATAAATCCCAACCTGAAGCGGTATTTTGCTGATCAGTGGAAAAGATCAGATATAGTTCAGCTGCATTAATATTAATGGTTCCGGGATTAGTTTGTCCGTAAAATTTATGAAGGAGTGTCTGCGTTTCAAGATTGTAGATTTCAAGAAAGTCACCTTCTCCGGCAGTATTAAAATGGTTGAAAGTGAGGCTGAAAGATTGTGCACCAGCTGGTGCAATTTTGTAACGGCAGATAGATTTATTACGATAATCAAAACTTCCGCTGCCGTCAGATAAATTTCCGGAAGGGGCTGTGAGAATCGTTATATTGCTGTTGCAAAAGGCTGCCTGTTTGGCCGCATAGGAAGCCAGCCATCCGTTGGAAGTTCCGCTGCCGTCGGAGATAAATTGTATAAACATAGATCCTGACGTTGCAACAATAGCAGGTGGTATTTCACTACCGGTATAGCTACCGATAAGGGCTGCATCTGTATTAGTGCCGTCATAAACATAAATGAAATCCTTGCCGTTTTCGAGGTCGAATCGCTGGAATGTTAATTTGATATTCTCAAGTGTATCGCCAGGTAATATAAGCCAGCTGCAGGCCGAATTATTAAAATAAGGAGCCACAGGACCGCTTCCGTCCTCCATGGTACCTGCAAGCATTGTAAGAGTGTCAACAATTCCGCATTGATTTACATTGTTTCCGGCCGGAAAAAAATTAATAATAGCGCCTTGTCCTTCAGTAAAGGAACTGCCGCCGGGATTCAGGTTGAAAAGGTGAAAATATCCGTTATACGAGCCGCCCCAGCCCCAGTTGAAATGGAAATACATTGTATCCTGATAGCCATCAACATTGAAAGCATGTCCTCCAGAACCAAATCCGTGGTAATACATGGGCTGACTGGCATCAATCTGTGATTGTAGCAGAGTCTTCCAATCCTCATAGGAGTAGTCATCCTTGTAAACGAGCTGAAGGCTTTGGTCGTATCCGAAATAATTCTTCAAAGCATCGGCCGCATCGTTACTGTATGCCCCTGATCCATCCGGACTGTACATCATATTGACAGATATGCCCAGTTGTGACTGGAGTTGAGCCATTTCGAAATTCCGGGAATTAGTACTGTTTATCATTTCTTCCCAATGATAAGTGGTATTGCCAAAGTCGGCAAAAAGATAACCATATGGATTCCAGCTATAACCATGCGATCCTGTTCCCTGTTGAGGGTAGCGCCAGTAGTACATAACCTGTGACATAGCAGTAGCAACACATCCTGCATATACATGACCGCCTGGTCCTCCGGCATCTTCAGGACAGAGATAATTATAGGGTGAACCCTGGTTCCAGGTGCAGGGAATCAGAGGGCCAACTGTTGTAATTGACGAAGGGCTTTTTACGTTGAAATCAGAAAGTAAAGCTTCCCAATGTGCTTTATTGCCTTCATCCGACTGTATATTGTTTTCAATCAGATAGTGGATGGATTTACCATATCCATCCATCCAGAGTGAAAAATTTTCGGGCTGTGATTCAGCCTGATAATTATTTTCCAACGAATAGCCGAGTACCGGGGGGGCAGCATCATGAGCAGCAACTATAATAAAACCCTTAGGCTTAAGGTTAACAATATAATATAAAGGTACTTCGCCCGAACTTATAATGAAGTCGGTTGAAGCATTTAGCAAACCTTCTGTGCTGGAAGGCATATGAGATTTAACAAATGCTTCAGCTACTTTTCGGGCTGTGAGTAAATCAACATTACCGGCACTAAGGTTGGTAATGAGTAATGCAAGAATAAAGGCGGCGTAAAGTTTTTTGAACATATTTAAATATTTAACTGTCAAAAGTATTGAAAATTAGTTTACTACAATTAGGGTAGCAGCGTTTATCGTATATAAATGATATTATTTTGCCTTTTTATTTTCATCATTAAGGACAAAAGTCAGTTTATAATCCCTAATGGTTTAATTATCAATATTATATAAAACAGGCTTTTTTGTTCTAATAGATGATAATCTGTGATATATTACTTAACGCCTTTGCGGCAAATAAAAACTAACGGAATATGGAACTGGAAAACAATTTTATAATTTTCCTTAAAGGAAAAGGGAATAAGCGACAAAGCCCGAAAATTCTATTTCACGGGCCTTGTTTCCTATCATAAGTTTACCGGTTATTCGGGAATTCGCGAAACCCAACCTGAAACTTCATTAGCAATTTTAATATTGTATTCCAGTGCAATCTGTTTATGATTAATGAGATCGACAATAGTTCCTATGAAGCAAAGACCTGCGGTAAAGAAATAAAGAATTCCCATACCAACCTGATCGGTAAGAAATCGCTGTATTCCTGCAACGCCTAAAAATCCTGCTAATCCGGTAAGCAGTATGAGTTGTGGATCGCGCCGGCGGCTTCGGTAAAAGTTTGCGAAATTCAGCATCTGCTGATCATTAAAGTTTTTGACCAGCGACTCAACATAGGCCATTTCCTGCATGTCGAGTTCAGGCATTAATTGAAAAAGTTTTGTGCTCATTGTTCAGCGGTTTTTGTGGTTATGATTGTAAATTTGGTTAACATTTATTTTGTCTACTGTGATGATATTCTTGTACTTATGGAGATATTTCTGTTTTTTTTACATTCTGTTTTTCTATACTTTCATTCATTTCCTGTTGTTTGTTTCACTGCTCCTTCTTTCCCTTTTATAATTTGATATTATTCATTGTCGAAACCTGTTTCTGATACCGGAAATATTTTCGAAATACGGATACAATCCTTGCAATTAAAACGGCAACTGCAAAAAAAGCCAGCGGGTGCATGCTAAACGACTCGGTAATCTTGCCGTGCAGCAAAAGTATTATTGATCTGCCTAATCCGCAGCCCGGACAGTATTCGAACCCGGCAAGGCTTAGCGGGCAAATTGTAAAGTGACCGGTAGCATGAACCGGTGAAATCGCAAAATACACAAGCACTACTATCCAGATAAATGCCTCCAGATTCTGAATAAAAAAAGTAACTGGCTTTTGGATTTCTGTTTTCATCGGTTTTTCTTTCGCGATGTTATTTTGACGCACCTTGTTTTGAAAGGTTACACAAATATAGTGATTTGGACAGTATGTGTAATAATGCAAAAAAAAACGCTCTGCAGAACTTTTGCAGAGCGTTTAAGAACTTTTAAATTATCACTTTTCCGAATATCTCTTTTTCAGCTGATAAGCAATGCCCAAAAATACAGATTTATCTCACAATAATTTTTTGAGTTACTTTTCCTTCGGATGTTTTGAGTGATAAGAAATACATTCCGGCTGTAAGGTTACTGACATCAACTGATTTTTCAATATTGCCTTTCTGAGCTGTAAATGTTTCTGAAAGCAGTATTTTGCCCGACATGTCATTCACGGCAAGTTGAATTTGTTGATTTGTGTTGTTGTAAGCACGAACCATTACGAAATCGCTTGCAGGGTTTGGCGAAATATTTAGGCTGCTAAGGCTTTGCAGTTCGCTGGAGCCAACATTGCCAACAGTGTATGATGCAGTAAAACCGCCTCCTGGATAGTAAGAGTTGGACTGAAAGATCAGGTAAAGGCCATCAAAAGGAACTGTTATCGGGTCAGGAATCTGATTGCCTGTAAGGGTTGCAATTAAATCGGAACTGGCTAAAGAATATACCAGAATGTTATCCTGTTCTTCAAGGTCAAACTCATCGAATGTAAGTGTTAAATCCATAGCATACAAAGGCTGAATTTTGTATTTGCACAGTGTGTTGTTTTTATAATCAAAGTCTCCGCTTCCATCCGAAAATGAACCGGTAGGTGTTGTATATGTTTTTGTGCCGCTGCAAAGAGCAGGATAAATTGAAGAGTACTCGATTAACCATCCTTTTCCCTGAATGGCTGCATCAGTGATAAACTGAATGAACATTCTGTCGCCTGTTGAAGTAACATCTGCCGGAATGGCACTGCCTGTATATGATGCCAGTAAAGGTGCGCTTGCATCAACTCCATCATAAATATTTAGTACATCTGAATTGTTGACGTCGAATCGTACGAATGAAACAGTTATATTTTTTACAGTGTCAACAGGAGCAATAAGCCAACTACAGCTAAGGTTGTTGTCATACGCGTTTATAGGTCCGCTGCCGTCTTCTATACTTCCCCTGGAAAGTTCATACGTTTTAGCAGAACATCCGTATGGATAGTTAGCATTCGGGTAAATATTGCGGATCATTCCCTGTTGGGTTGTGAACCCATTAGGATTTGAGGATGTATAATACCCGTTGGCGGAACCGCCCCAGCCAAAGTTAAAATGAAACATAGTAGACGTACCGATTTTCTGGTATCCATCACAAACCCATGCATGACCTCCATCCGGGCTCTGTCCTGAATAATAAATTGGCTTAAGGGCATCTAATTGTTCAATAAGCATGTTTTCCCAATTGGTAACGGTATAACCGCCACGGGTAACATATTGTATTGCAGGTGAGTATTTGAAGTAAGTTTTTAATGCATAAGGAACATCGGCGCTATAAGCACCTGAGCCATCAGGAGCGTACATCATATTTACAGCTACGCCTGCATGATACTGCAATAGCGCATTTGCAGGAATGCCTTGTCCGCTCACACTGCCGACTGTATTTTGCATTGCATCCCATTCATAGGTTGTTGCGCCGTAATTAGCGGTTTGTGTTCCGTAACCACTTGCATTATAACTATGTTGGCCGTTACCTGTAACCGGATATTTATAATAATTCATAACCATACACATGGCAGTTGCAACACAGCCTGCATATACGTGACCGCCAGGTCCGGCTGGGTCAGAAGGACAAAATTCGTTATAGGGGTTGTCCTGGTTCCACATAGAAGTAATGAGCGGACCTACTGTGGTTGTATCTGCCAGTATTGAGAAGTCAGATTCCTTGTTAGAGTATGTGAACCACTGGTTCTGAACGTCAGCTGGCGCATCCATTGCGTTTGTCCTAACAAATTTTACCTGTTCAATATAGTCATAGAGCAAACCATCCAGGTTCTTGTTAAAACCAGGTGCTGCGAAAGTGCCCTCGTAAGCATAACCCAGAACAGGTGTAAGTGCGTCTTCAGCTGAAATAAGTATGAAGCCATTACCATTGTTTGAAAACACATAAATAGCCGGCTGGCCTTCTGTTTCGATAGTAATTACATCGTTCATGGAAAGATTGTCCGCATTCCAGTTAATTTGTTGGTTAACAATGCGTTCAATCATAAAGTTTTTGGCAACATTTCGGGCTTGTTCTTTTGTGATAACTTCAGCTACAAGTGCCGGAATTACTGCTAACAGAAACGCCAAAGTAAAAAAGAGCGTACGGATTTTCATGTTTTTTATGGATTTTAAGATTTTACCAGCTCCAAAATTACATAAAGTATTAATATGGTCAAAGAAACGATCTGATATTTAATTGAATGAAAGTGTTAATGGAGTGTTAATCCTTACGAGTGGGTTAAGGAGATGTTTGCGATCGTAGGGTGTAATTCGATAGTCAATCCTTTGCCTAGTAAGTTTTGAGGATATAGAATTTGAAGTGTTTGAAATTGTAAGGTTACCAATTAAAGGTCAAATGCTTGTTGTCGGCGATAAAAACAATCGTCCTTTTTGTTTTTTGATAAACAGGAAAGAATTTATTTCAGATTTTTAGATATTGTATTATCCAATCAAATCGAGTACGTTTGACATGGAAATTTATTTGTTATGAAAATACTGATAATCAATATTAAAGAACTGGTTGGCATTAACGAAATGGCAACTTCTTTTGTAAGCGGAGCTGCTATGGGCAAACTCCGGACCATAAAGGATGCTTTTCTGTTTATCGAAAAAGGCCTTATCCTCGAATTCGGGAGTATGGAACATTTGTTTATTCCTGAGGACTGGAAGAAAAAAGGAATTAAAGTTATTGATGCAAGCGGGAAACTTGTTTTTCCCTCATTCTGCGATTCGCATACTCACCTTGTGTATGCCGGCAGCCGCGAGATGGAGTATGTGGATAAAATTAAAGGTTTATCTTACGAAGAGATTGCCAAAAGAGGCGGAGGGATTCTGAATTCTGCAAAGCGCTTGCATGAAACCTCAGAGACCGAACTTCTCGGTCAGGCTCTCGAACGCCTAGAAGAAATTACATGGTTTGGCACCGGAGCCGTCGAAATTAAAAGCGGTTACGGACTTAATACGGAGGATGAACTCAAAATGCTTCGTGTTATCAGGGAACTAAAAAGGTTATCGCCATTAACTATTAAAGCTACATTTCTGGGTGCGCACGCCATTCCGGTGGAATATCGCGGAAAGCAACACGAATATGTAGATGTGGTCATAAATGAAATGATTCCCCAGGTTGCCGCTGAAGAACTGGCTGATTATATTGATGTGTTCTGTGATAAAGGATTTTTTACTGTAGAGGATACTGAGCGGATTCTGATGGCAGGCATTAAATATGGTTTGAAACCAAAAATTCATGCCAATGAACTTGATTATTCAGGCGGTATACAGGTGGGTGTGAAATATGGAGCATTGTCTGTCGATCATCTCGAATTTACTGGCGACAATGAAATAAATGTATTGAAAGGCTCGGAAACCATGCCGACTATTTTACCGGGCGCGGCATTTTTCCTGAATATGGTTCATGCTCCGGTACGAAAAATGATTGATGCTGGATTACCTGTGGCCCTGGCCAGTGACTTTAATCCCGGTTCGTCACCTTCGGGAAATATGCAACTTATTCTGTCGATGGGTTGTATTCAATTCCGCATGACACCTGAAGAAGCCATCAATGCTACAACCCTTAACACCGCTTATGCAATGGGAGTAGACGATGAACTTGGCAGTATAACTATTGGTAAAAAAGCGAACGTTTTTATTACAAAACCTATACCCGGGTTTGAATTTATGCCTTATGCCTATGGAAGTAATAAGGTAGATGCCGTGATTTTGAACGGGAAAATTCAATAGAGATACCGCATATCCACGAAAAAAACCGCTGAATAGGCGGTTTTTTTTTGAATCTTCTACAGGAAAAAGTATTTGTGTATAAAATAAATTTTTACCTGTTGATCATCACTTTTTGAATTTCAGTAAATCCATTCACTTGAATGTGAATAAAATAGATTCCATTGCTAAGCTTTTGTCCTTTCGTGGAAGTTCCATTCCAATAAAAGTTCTTTGTTCCTGAGCTGAATGAATCATTTACAAGTTCAGCAACTTTAACACCCGATGCATCATAAGCACTGATATAGGCTTGCGAGGGTTTGTCGAAGCTAAGCTGAATATTAGTTTCATTGTTAAACGGATTAGGAAATATAGTAACATTTGCTCCGGCGGCCGATAAGTCATTTGTTCCTACACCCAGCGGGACCCAATCGGCTACAATATTCTGATAGTAAGTGGCATTTGCGGGTGTAATGTGTTGAATAGCTGGTCCTTTTTCGAATTCAACTGTCAGGGAAGGACCCTGGTTACCGTTGGATGCGGAATTAGTACTTGAATACTCAACCCATATCTGGTAAAGTCCGTCTTGCATTTCAATGCCAGCCGCATTTTTCCCATCCCAGGTAATAGTATGTGTTTGATGCGATGTTAATGTAGAGCCTGTTATTGCGGAAACTGAATTTCCTGCTGAGCTGGCATTCCATTTTACAAGATGATTTTTTCGTGCGATAGCCATTACTTTTCGTGATACAACAAAATTCCCTTGCGCGTCTTTTATCCAGATTGCGATCACATTTTTAGGTGAATAGGTTGAGTTGTTTGTAATGGATTTTACTGTAAATGTGAGAGTTCCGGGTGTAATACCTGAAGGGGCGTCAGTGATTTGCGCGATTGAGGCAAAATGCAGAATTAAAGAAATTCCTAACGTAACCAAAAGCCTGTTGAATGCTGAAAATATCATATGTTTTTATTTTGCACAAATATAGTGATATATTTAGTTTGGAGCATATTTATCGTTCTGATTAAAACAGGATGTTGAAAATCATAGTAAATATTTCGTTGCGGATTTTAAAAATACTGTCGTTCTGAAAGGAACATGTTAATGCTTATTTCGGCCACAGGTAAAACAAATACATGCCGTAAAGTGCAATCATAAAGAAGCCTTCATCGCGTTTGAGGGTATAGTGAGTTCTGAAAAACGGAAGCAACAACAATGTTACTCCAAGCATTGCATACAAGTCGATATTACTGATAGCAATGGCTGAAAGAGGCTTTACCAGTGATGAGATACCAATAATTCCCAGAATGTTAAAAATATTGGAGCCGATAATGTTTCCGATAGCAATATCATATTCCTTTTTAATAGTTGCTACAATGGATGAAGCCAGTTCGGGCATGCTTGTGCCTGCAGCAATAATAGTTAAACTAATTATAGTTTCGCCTACACCCAGAGATCGTGCAATTACTACAGCACCTTTAACCAGCAATTCCGATCCGGCTATAAGTAGTCCCAATCCAATCAGAATCAAACCAGCAGACCAGTACCATTTCAATTTAGGATCAGTAACAGATTCTTGAAATTCGGCAAGTACTTCAATGTTTTTTTCGCGGCGGGCAAGTATAATGTTCATAATGGTATAAAGCACAATTCCTGAAACCAGAACAACTCCTTCGAAACGGCTGATATGCCTGTCGGCGAACAGCAGCATGAATCCGATTGTTGTTACAATCAAAACCGGAATATCAATTTTGAGTAGCTGCATTTTTATTTTTAAAGGAGCTACCAGTGCTGAAATCCCAAGTATGATGCAAATGTTAAATAAGTTACTGCCAACCACATTTCCAATCGCCATATTGCCATGACCGGAAATAGCTGCGTTTACGCTCACGACCAACTCCGGCGAGCTGGTTCCAAATGCTACCACAGTAAGTCCTGCAACAAGCGGTGAAACTCCCGCTTTCAGCGCTAGCGAGGAGCTGCCTTTTACCAGCCAGTTTGCACCGAAATAAAGCAATAAAAGTGAAATCAGAATGTAGAGGACGGAAATAAGCATTGCTTGTTTATTTTAAGTTACGTTTACTAACTGAATCCCTGATTAAATGTTCAGCCAGTTTTAGCAAATGATGAATACTTAAGTTTTTTTTTACTCTTAAAACTCCGTTTGGCCTATAAAAAAAGGAATTTGCCTTTCCCGATCTGTGTTTCAAAAGCTAATTTCAGACAAACATGCCTGTAATTTCCTTTATCGCCGATTCATCAGGTAGCTGCAGGTCATAGTCAGGTATTGAAACAGAGCTTCCCATGCTTACCAAGGGCTGTTTGAACTTCATTTTCCCGGGAACAAATGTTCTGGCTGAAAGATGCATTTCTTTCGCTCCCGTTGCTTCAGCGATCTGTTTAATATTTTTTGCATTTAATCCGCTTCCCGGCATTATCGAAATTCGGTTATCAGCTTTTTTTACAAGTTCTGCAAGTTTTACTATGCCTTCCGGAGCAGTTTGTTTTCCGCCCGATGTCAGTATTCTGGCGCAACCAGCGTAAATAATGTCTTCCATAGCTTTATCCTGATCGGCAGCCATATCAAAAGCTCTGTGAAATGTAACGTTCATCGGAGCTGCGGCATCAACAAGGATAGCGGTTCTTTCTTCATCAACGGTTCCGTCAGGGTTTAGTATACCCGCCACTACACCTTCCATTCCTACTACTTTGGCAGCAGCTACATCCAGTAACATGGTTTCGAACTCTTTTTCCGAATAGCAGAAGTCACCTTCCCGCGGACGTATCATAACATGGATCGGGATTTTTACATATTTTCTTGTCAGCCGCATTGTTGCAGCCGAAGGAGTAAGACCGCCTTCAGCCGGAGCAGAACAAAGTTCAATACGGTGAGCGCCGGCATTGTATGCGGCAATGGCAGATTCGAGATTAAAGACGGCGATTTCGATTAACATTTTGCAGGAATTTGGACCTCAAATTTAGTCCATTTCAGTCGTAAAGAAAAAGTTAATCTCCCGAAAGTCAGTTACTATCTCCGGCGGTGTGCCAGTAATGGGTATAATATTTAAAACAAATGGTTTCTTCTTGTTGTATTTTACTAATTTTGCGCATCTTTTTCATGTCGAAAAATTACTAAATAACTGAAAAACAAAAATATATGAAACAGTTGATTGAGTGTGTGCCTAATTTCAGCGAAGGCAGTAACATGGCCATTATCAAACAGATTACTGACCAGATTGAAGCAGTTGAGGGTGTTCGTTTACTGGATGTTGATCCCGGAAAAGCAACTAACCGCACTGTCGTTACTTTTGTCGGGACTCCTGAAGAAGTAATAGAAGCCGCTTTTCAGGCTGTAAAAAAGGCATCAGAAGTTATTGATATGCGCACTCACAAAGGTGAACATCCGCGATTCGGGGCAACTGATGTTTGTCCGCTTATTCCAATTGCAGGTATTACAATGGACGAAGTAGTTGTATATGCGCGAAAACTGGCCGAACGTATTGGTAATGAAATAGGTATTCCTGTTTATTGTTACGAGAATGCTGCTTTTACCAGCGAGCGCCGCAACCTGGCTAACAACCGTTCGGGTGAATACGAAGGATTGCATAAAAAGCTCAGCGATCCGCACTGGAAACCTGATTTCGGACCAGCTGAATTTAACGAAAAAGTTGCACTCACAGGTGCAACAGCTGTTGGAGCACGCGATTTTCTTGTAGCGTACAATGTAAATTTAAATACCACTTCTGTCCGCAGGGCTAACGCAGTTGCTTTCGATATCCGCGAAAAAGGCCGCCCTGTTCGTGAAGGTCACCCGGTTACAGGAAAAATATTAAAAGATGCAGCGGGCGAACCCGTTTATAAAGCTGGAAGTTTGAAAGCATGCAAGGCAATTGGCTGGTTTATTGAGGAATACGGAATTGCGCAGGTTTCTATTAACCTTACCAATATAAGTATAACTCCGGTACATGTTGCTTTTGAGGAAGCTTGTATGAAAGCCCAGGAGCGCGGAATGCGTGTAACCGGCTCTGAACTGGTTGGCTTAACTCCTTTAAAAGCGCTCACCGATGCCGGCAAATATTTTCTGCGTAAACAACAACGATCTGTCGGCGTTTCGGAAGAAGAACTGGTAAAAATTGCCGTTAAATCGCTTGGACTCGATGATCTGAAACCTTTTAATCCGAAGGAAAAAATTATCGAATACTTACTTGCAGGCGATAATGATAAAAAACTCATTGGAATGACTGTTGAAGGTTTTGCCAATGAAACTGCCTCGGAATCACCTGCACCGGGAGGAGGTTCGATAGCTGCTACAATGGGCGCTTTAGGAATTTCGCTGGCCACAATGGTTGCAAATCTTTCGTCGCACAAACCAGGCTGGGACGAACGTTGGGAGGAATTCAGCCTTTGGGCTGAAAAAGGCCAGGCTTTGAAAGATGAGTTACTTATGCTTGTTGATGAAGATACCCGTGCTTTTAACCTTATTATGGATGCATTCGGCTTCCCTAAAGGAACTGATGCTGAAAAGGCTGCCCGGACTGCTGCCATTCAGGATGCAACGCGATTTGCTATTGAAGTACCCTTCAGAGTAATGCAGCGTTCATTCGATTGCATGGAAATAATAAAAGCCATGGCCGAAACCGGAAATCCAAATTCAGTTACTGATGCTGGCGTTGGTGCCCTGGCAGCGCGGTCGGCAGTAATGGGAGCATTTTTAAATGTGAAAATCAATGCTTCGGGACTGCATGATAAAGCGTATGTTGAGAAAGTTCTCGCCGAAGGAAACAGGTTACAGGAAAGCGCGATGGCAATGGAATCAGAAATACTTTCAATTGTTAATTCGAAAATTTCATAAGAAACTGCGCTTTTATCATTTTGACACAATGACAAATGAATTACGCGCACGATTGTTTCATTAGGATATTATTAAGGAATAAATAACGAGTTAAATCATGTTAAGCTTTCTTTAAATCCTGAAGCAAAAACCAAGTCACGGTGAATCCCGGTTAAATCAAATAGTCCGATATCATGTCGCCTTTTGGTTTTTCCGGGATTAGTCATTTTATCCCGGGAATCAGTTTGTATGGCTTAAAAATCCGTTTACTGAAGTGATTAATTGTTGTGTGTTTCTGACTAACGGAATCATTGAAAAAATGCAACTATTTGAAGTAATAGATGGATTTTAACATTTTTTAATAGCTATTTGACTTATTTTACTGACTGAACCGAAAAGGTTATGTTGCTGATATACAATAATTGTGTATTTTTGCAGCTTCAAAGAATGAACATCTCGGGCACAAATTATGTTGTCTACAGTATGAACCAAAATAATATGCATGACAAAATTAAAAGTTGAAAAATTTCTCGTTATTTCTTTTATTGGATTAATTGTTACTTTTTTCGTCGGATTAGGCGGAAACATTGTTCTTAAGGCAGGCATGCCGGCTTCAGTTTCCAAAACTGAAGTAAATTTCGAAAAACGTCTTCAGATATTGGAAGATGACCTGCTGGCAGGCACTATCAGCAAAACCGAATTTGACAGCATGGCTGATGTATTGCGGCTTCAAAAAACCACGATTGAAGCGGTTCTCGACGAAAGTCATAAACCACATAAAATGCCTGAATGGGTCATGAAACTTGGAATCGACGAACCACAAAATCTGAAATTTGACCAGGTGTTTTCGAATTATACCTCGGTTGATGATCCTGCCGAAGGATTTAATTCAGTTTCGTTGGTTTATTCAGGAACCTATGAACAGGCTATGGCAGAAGCTGCCAGAATTGCTCAAAACGCAAATCTTTCCAGTGGTAGAAATTTCAAAACCAAAGGAAGTCCTGTCAAAAACATGGATCCGAAAGCTAATTGCGGAATCAGTTATATGAATTACACCCTTGGAAATACCGATAAGGATTTCCTGATTTCAATGGAAGTGGAACCCTCAGGGCGTTTAACTATAATGGTAACTGATAACAAACAACTGAATGAATGTTTGCTTGTTTACGAACCTTTGAATAATCGGCAAAATAGTGCTGCAAAACTGAAAAAGCAGTAAGTTTGGGTTTTGAAAAAAACCTGACATATGTCTTCAAATACTTTCCGTACTGAAAACGATTCGCTGGGGCCTATGCAGGTTCCGGCGAATGTTTTATATGGTATTCACTCGTTACGGGCACAGGAAAATTTTCCCGAACACACTCCTTTTTACCTGGAATGGTACAAAGCTATTGGTGCGGTGAAACTTGCCTGTTATCAATCCTATCGCAGTTTCTGTTTAGCTGTTTCTGAAAGGAAATCCGGAGCAGAGTTGCCTTTTTCATTATTAGATAAAGTTGTTGTTGATGCTCTTGAACAGGCTGCCACTGAGATATCGGAAGGCCAATATTTTTCATCTTTCATTGTCCCTGCCATAAGCGGAGGTGCTGGTACAAGTATCAACATGAATGTAAATGAAATTATTGCTAATGTTGCGCTCCAAAAGCTTGGCTTAGCCCCTGGAACGTATGAACGGATTGATCCGATCGAAGCTGCTAATATTTACCAATCGACCAATGATGTAGTTCCTACTGCTCTTAAAGTTGCTATAATGCACTTACTCGGGGATCTTGAAACTACAATCAATACATTGCGTCAGAAGATTGAAATAGCCGAAGGGAAATACCGGAATGAGCTTCGGATTGCTTACACTCAAATGCAGGAAGCTGTTCCTTCATCGTATGGCATGTTGTTCAGCACTTACAGCGAGGCGTTGTCGCGAGACTGGTGGCGGGTTTCAAAATGTTTCGAGCGGATAAAAATTGTAAATCTTGGCGGAAGCGCTGTAGGTACAGGCATAGCCGTTCCTAAGTTTTTTATCATGGAAGTAGTTCCTGCTTTACAGAAACTTACAGGTCTTCCGGTTACCCGAAGCGAAAATCTTTCGGATGCAACCAATAACCTGGATTCGTTTGTTGAAGTACATGCAATTTTAAAAGCACATGCTGTAAATCTCGAAAAAATGGTTTCGGATATCCGGTTGCTTGCTTCGGATGTAGCAGGTTTGCATGGCGTCAGCATTCCTCAGCGACAGGTTGGCAGTTCGATTATGCCCGGAAAAGTTAATCCGGTAATTCCGGAGTTTGTTATTAGTGCAGCTCATAAGATTTATAGTAACGATATGCTGATCAGTTCGTTAAGCGCCCAGGGGTGCCTGGATCTGAATGCATATCTGCCTGCAATCGGTCATGCGTTGCTCGAAAGTTTAAAACTGCTGATTGCTGCGGATAAAACTGTAGCTGATAACCTGATTGAAGGCCTGACAATAACTTCTGGAACTGATGCTGCCCGCTTATTTAAAAGTCCGGCAATCACAACCGCACTAAGTCCTTTGATTGGCTATCGCAAAGCTGTTTTATTGTCTAAGGAAATGAAATCATCAGGTTGTGATGTGTTTGACGCAAATAGAAAATTGCAATTAATTGATGAAGAGAAACTTAAAAATGTATTGAAGCCTGAAAATTTATTGAAGACAGGTTTCACATTAAATGATCTCACCTAAAACCAGATGAGTTGATAGCTGTATGTTAATTGGTATTGAGAAAATGTTGGTTTATACCATCTGTTGATTAAAAGGTAATAAAGAATGAAAAAAGGGAAAGAAGTTCGTCCGCATATAGGAATATTTGGCAAACGAAACAGTGGGAAAAGTTCACTCATAAACGCCCTGGCCGGACAAGAAGTAGCAATTGTTTCGGATGTTGCGGGAACTACAACCGATCCGGTTTCGAAAAATATGGAAATTGGCGGACTTGGTGCTGTTGTATTGATTGATACTGCTGGTATTGACGATGAAGGTATGCTTGGCGAAAAACGGATTGCCCGCAGCCGCGAAGTAATTAAAACGATTGATCTTGCGATACTTCTTATCACTGATAATTCAGTAGGCGAGTTCGAATATGGATTAATTGACGAATTCAACAAACTGGATGTTCCTTATTTTGTTGTTCATAACAAATCTGATTTACAAAAACTTTCAGCTGATATAATTACAAAAGTTGAAAAGGAACTTCAAACTATAATTCTTGAATTCAGTGCTTTGAACAAGTCAAGTATAGAACCTTTGATAAATCAGATGCGTAGTTTCCTTCCCGAAACAGCGTGGAAGCCCGGAACTCTGGTTGGTGATCTGATTTCATATGGAGATACAGTTCTGTTAATTACGCCAATAGATATTGAAGCACCTGAAGGCCGGCTGATTCTGCCACAAGTTCAGGTTATCCGTGATGTGCTCGATCACGATGGTGTAGTTGCCATTTGCAAAGAACGGGAAGTTGATGCCTATTTCAAACGGATGGAACCAAAACCCAAACTTGTAATTACCGACAGCCAGGTTTTTCTGAAAGCTGATGCTTCCATTCCGAAAGAAATCCCCTTAACCAGTTTCAGTATTGTTCTTGCCAGGCAAAAAGGAGATTTTCAACATTATATAAAAGGAACGCCAAAAATTGGGGTGTTAAAAGATGGTGACAGGATACTTATCCTTGAGTCATGCAGTCATCATGTTTCGTGCGACGATATTGGCAGAGTGAAAA
>CAZOXJ010000018.1:0-1187 GCA_964583325.1 uncultured Lentimicrobiaceae bacterium | reverse complement strand
ATCCTTGAGTCATGCAGTCATCATGTTTCGTGCGACGATATTGGCAGAGTGAAAATCCCACGCTGGTTAAGCAATTTTACCGGTAAAAAGCTGGAATACGATACGATTGCAGGTTTAAACGTTATTCAACGAGATATTCATGACTATGCGCTTGTTGTTCAGTGCGGAGGTTGTATGATCACCCGCCGCCAATTGATAAACCGGTTGAAACCTGCTATTGATGCGGGAGTCCCTGTAACCAATTACGGAATGGCGATTGCTTATGTGCATGGAATTTACGACCGGGCAATTAAACCATTTTTAACTTTGGGTGGGGAAAAGGCGGATTATTTATAGAAAAACCTAGCAACAAATTGGTATTAAGTTTGATGACACAGAAAGAATAGCATTCTGAGATTCAGCAAAAAAAAGATAAAACAAGGCGCTGGTTAATAATAATCTGAAAATTTGTATCTTTAATCTAAAATATTGACAATGAATACCAGTGATTTAATAAAAGAGATTCGAAGTTTGTCGATTCAAAAACGGATTTACGTGATTGAGCAAACAATTCATTCTATTCGTAAAGAAGAGGATGCAAATCAACTTAGGGAAGCTGCAGAAGTTTTGCATTCTGAATACAAAACAGATAAAGATCTGACTGCATTTACGGTTCTTGATTTTGAGAATTTTTATGAAGCAAGGTGATATTTGGCTTATAAATCTTGACCCAACGATAGGGGCAGAGATCAGGAAAACACGGCCCGCTATTATAGTGAGTGATGATGCTTTGGGGAAATTACCATTAAAAGTGATTGTTCCGATAACAGATTGGAAAGATAAGTACGAAATTGCTCCCTGGATGGTGAAAATTGAACATAATCTGAGGAATAACCTTTCCAAGGATTCCTCCGCAGATTGTTTTCAGGTTCGTTCGGTATCCGAAGAGCGATTTGTAAAACGCATAGGTGTTGTTTCAGCCACAATTTTAGAAGATATAAAAATAGGATTATCAAAGGTATTGTCAATTGAAATATAATATTTTATCTGTTGCCAATTACGAATGGCGATAGCCTATGTGCAAGTTGTCAAAATACAAAACCTTTACTTCCATGAATCTATTTGATTAAGGAGATTTCTTGCTTCTGTTTCTCTTCCATTAGTAAAATCGTCCTCTGATTTTTCAATGATTTCATTGAATTCTTTCA
>CAZOXJ010000017.1:12046-31799 GCA_964583325.1 uncultured Lentimicrobiaceae bacterium | reverse complement strand
TTTCCAGCCGCAGCCTCGATGTCTTTATTTCGCGCTTGCGTAAACTTCTTCGATCGGATACTAAAGTTAAAATTGAGAATATTCACAATATTGGATACCGATTGGTGGTGAGCAGTTAACTCCAAAGCTCAATATTCAACTATCGAATGACAACTTTTTCCTCTCAAACTCTTTGAAAACTAAGATTGCAACCATTGTTTGACAGCTCAAATAACTCAATACCTTGTCATCTCAATCATCTTCCCCTGCCACGTATCCCTTTTTTCAAATTCCTTTTCTATTAAAAGCTGTACTTCATCGCTGCGCAATCCACCCCAAACCGGGCCAGCCTGGAATCGGGGAGGAGCCTCGCCTGTAAAGCGTTCAATTACAAATTCAGGATTCAATCTTTCAGTAAAACGAACTATGAAATCAATATAGCCATCAAGTGAAAACAGGTTGAACTGCGCTGGATCATCCATATAATCCTGTGCCATCTTAGTCCCTTTAATAATCTGAAGCTGGTGGAATTTAATGGTATCCAGTGGAAGTTTCGATATTATTTCTGCCTCAGCCAGCATATCCGCTTCCGTTTCGCCCTGCAACCCGAAAATAAGATGGGCCCCGGTATGGATTCCATAAGAAGCTGTTTTACGGATAGCAGCTTCGGATTCTTCAAAAGTATGGCCGCGGTTTATTCGCTCCAACGTTCGGTTGTAGCACGACTCAATTCCATATTCAATGATTACATAATGCTTTTCGGCAAGCCGCGCAAAATATTCCAGTTTTTCATCATCAATACAATCGGGGCGGGTTCCGATAACCAGGCCGGATACTCCCGGAAACGAAAGTGCTTCGTTATACAGCGATTTTAAATGATCCAGTGAGCCATACGTGTTGGAATATGCCTGAAAATAGGCCAGGTAGTTTTTTGCCCGGCGATAGCGTTTCTGATGAAATTCAATGCCTTCCGTAATTTGGTGCGTTACCGTTTTATGAGGCTGGCAATACGAAGGATTAAATGCATCGTTATTGCAATACGTACAACCGCCCACGCCTTTCGAGCCATCGCGGTTGGGACAGGTGAAGCCGGCATCGATAGTAACTTTTTGCACGCGCGTACCGAATTCGCGTTTAAAATATTCGGAATAGGAATTATACCGGCGGTTATGCCGCCATGGGAAAGTAGTGGGAACCATTCTGCAAAAGTCGATAATTTCTGCGAACATTTCTGATCATCAGTATATGAGTAATGATTTCTTTTCTTTGTTGTTCGGTATATTAATCAGAATACGCTGCAAGGCTTGAAATATATCGTCCCTACGGGACTTTACTGCACTAGGGTTGTTGAATGTTCTACCAACATTTAGCCCCTATCGGGGCTGTCCCGTAGGGACAACATGTTGGTAGAAAGCAAATTAATACACATAAAAAGTCCCGTAGGGACGATATGTTATTTAAACCGGACATCAATGATTTCTTTTATGCAGTTTAGCTGTTTGAGGCAAAAAAAAAGCCGCATCATAATGATGCAGCTTTTCCATTTCAAATTGAGGTTGGTTATTGTGTTACTTTTTCAAGTCGTTTTATGATGCTGAAAATAAATGCTGCCGAAAGGATACAACAAACAATAAATATCAGCCATAACTGTGAAAGGTCGAGTTTGCCCCAGAAGAAACTTCCAACAACGAGAAGTTTATTTCCTACTGCTGTTGCCAGGAGCCAGCCGCCTTGCATAAGGCCCTGGAAGCGCGGAGGTGCAACTTTCGAAACAAATGATAATCCCATCGGGCTGAGGAAAAGTTCGGCAATAGTAAGTATCAGGTACGAACTCATGAGCCAGTATGGCATTACCCGTGAAGTATCCGGAACCGGGTTAAATTTGGTTACTCCGCTTTCGTCAACAAACTTGAGTTCGTGAGGCGATACCAGGTTGAGTGAGGCTACAAGCACTATAGCGAATCCAACAGCAGCGATGATCATACCGATACCGATTTTTTTAGGTGTCGAAGGCTCAAGTCCTTTTTTGTTAAGCCAAAGGAAGAACGCCATTACCGGGAATGTGAGCGAAACAATGAACAGTGGGTTGAACGACTGAAATACTTCGGGTGAAATTGCATTTTCAGCACCGGCCTGGCTGTAGAAATAATATCCAAGTCCGCCTCCAACGAGAAGTAATGCGCCACCGATCAATTTGGTATTCAAAGTGTTTTTCTTACCCAAAACAAGAACAATACCTGCAATAAAAGCTATTACTGATAATATATTTTCAAGTGTGAAGAACATAAATGTGAATGGACCAACATTTTTAGCCGTATAGTCGCGGGCGAAGAATGTGAGTGTTAAACCATTTTGATGGAACGACATCCAGAAGAAAATTACAACAAGGAATACCATGAGAAGAGCCATAATCCGAGGGCGTTCTTCTTTGGTTGATATTTGAACTATCCATGCAACAAAACCTGCAAAAAGTCCAAATGCGAAAGCGATATCCCTGTTACCTGTGGCAAAATAGATAGCTGCACCTATTCCCAGTGCTGCTAATAAAGCTATAACACCGGTCATTGGCTTTTTCTCTATTTTGGCTTCCGAAGCGCTTTGTGTCGTTTTTTCTTTGTTTGGTAAAAGTTTACCGTAAATCAGGTACACCACAAGCGAAATAACCATTGCAATAGCAGCAATACCAAAAGCATAGTTGTATCCGCGGGCAAAAACATCGAGGTAGTTTTGCGCGAAAGCTGACAAATCAGTTACATTGCCGTTTAAGCTTACCTTATTAGCCAGGGTTTGAAGTTTTGCAGGATCTTCGAGTGTTCCGTTGATATATTGGTGACAAACGGCAGGAAGGCTTCCGTCGTGAAGAAATCCATTTGTTTTCAACCACCAGTTACGAATACCTGTAGCTGCAAAAGGGGCAAAGAAAGCGCCGACATTTATACCCATATAAAACACCATAAACGCGGAATCGCGGAACTTGGAGTATTTCGGGTCATCGTACATCTGTCCTACAACTGCCTGAAGGTTCCCTTTAAAAAGACCGTTGCCCAGTGCAATAGTAAATAAACCGGCAATGGTTACAGCTAACGGAAGTCCGGGCATTGCAAGCAGGGCATATCCACCAAACATAATAATCTGTCCGGCAAGGATAACAGTTTTGTACTTTTTAGTAGCATCGGCCAGGAGGCCGCCAACCAGGGCTAAAGCATAAATTCCGAAATAGAACCAGCTGTAAATTTCGCCGGCGGCTTCTTCGTTCAGACCATATTTTGCCTGAAGAAAAAGTACCAGGATAGCCATCATTGTGTAGAATCCGAAGCGTTCGCCCATATTGGTAAAAAACGCAACGATCAATCCTCTTGGGTGTTGTTTGAACATAACTGTTAGATTTAGTTTGTATTAGGTTTTAGGTATTATTCTGAGAAGCAAAAATAAACTAATTTCTCAATTTATTATCAGTCATTGCAATTGAAAAGAAGAGTGTTTTGAACGTGTGGATAAAATGTTAAAAAGAAAACCGGAGTACTGCCTTTACATCTGATTTCTTATTACCGTTAATTTCATCCAATCCGCTGCTAATTACGTTCCTGTCCGAATACCAGGTTTGCGCAAAACGAAGTATAACTGAAAGATCCCGTGTTAGTTTCGCGTTAAGCATGATGTAAAAACGACTGCCTTTCCCCGAAAAAGAAGGTATGGAGAATGAATATGGCACGTCATTTTCGAATGCATACAGACGAGTATCGTACGAATCGGTATCAAATAACAAATACCTGAAATTCAGTGTCCATTCTTTTTCTACTGGCTTTATTTGAAATCCCTGGTAAATAAGATATCCGGTTTCAGTGTTTTTAAGCGGAGCGTCGCGTTTTGTGATTTCGATGCGGCTTTGCAGTTTCAGCCATGGCATGGCCAGGTAGTTTAATTGAATCCTGAAATAAGAGCGGTCCGATTCGCCTACCAGGTTCTTCTTATCCGTATATCCGGCATAGTTCAGCGGGTTCAGCATTCGCCGGTAACCGAAAACCAGGTCGCCACGGCGCGAAATGTTGTAAACGGCTTGCGCTGAATACTCCTGCCCGTTCGAAGGCGCATCAACCCGGTAATGCAGCCATTCGTACCGAAACATATCCGCGTAAGCACTTATTGTTATCTTTTTAAATGGAGTAGCAACCAATCCTATGTACAGCCCCTTCTCGTTCGTGCTGTTGCTGCTTTCGCCAAATGCTGCATTAAATGTGTTAAGATAGTTTTTCTGATAATTGCGATATACCATCGCAAAAGCAAGACGTGGATCAGGACTGAACGAGAGTCCCTGCAGAAAGGCAAGTCCTGCGTCTATCTGTTTGGTGGCTTCGCCGTATAAAGTCAGCGTTTTATAATTATAACTGTAATCGAAACCAGCATATGTACTTGAGTTTAATACAGGCTGGAATTTTTTATACAATTCGTCATCGTTTTCGAAAGGGATCTCATAATTAACATGAAATAAAGTGATGCCGGCCCGCAGGTGTTGCCCGTTCCAGGTCAGATGGCCGCCTTCGGAAACCTCACGGTTTGCTCCTTTGTCGGCAAGTTCGTCGGGTGTACGGTGATATCCGGTTTCCTGCAAGGATGTTACATAATCCTCAGTTGAACTGATGGAATCGGATGCAACCAGGTTGGCGTCAACTTTGCGGTTTGAATAAAATGCGGTGAGATCGAATTTCCCTAATCCCACTGTTGTAGCTACGCCGCGCATAAACGCATATTCGTTGGATGAAGCATGGGGGCGCAATGCCGGGGCTCTTTTGCGCATTACTACCGAGCCTGCCGCCTTACCCATCGAAAAACCCGACCACATGGTTAATCCCTGCCCGAATTGTACATGGTAATCGCCAATGGCTAACTGTTTAATTATGCCTACGTTCTTCAAAAATAAATGCACGGAGTAAAAATCAAATCCTTTTGGTAAAGTATCCGATTTTGGAAAAAAGGTTTCACCGGCATCTTTATCGCAGACCAATCCGAATTTTAAATAGTCTTTATAGGAATACTGAACCCGAAGGAATGCACTGTTTTGATTGCCAAGGTAATACTTGTTGGGATCGGCCTGCCTGACGGAATCGGAAACCTCGGCATATCCGCTTTGCTCCTGCAAAACGCGCTGATAACGCAGCATGACATCGGTGCCACCATATTTTAATGCTTTTTTAAACGAAAATTTCTCAGGAACAAAGGGCGATAAAGAAATAAACGGAAGCATCTGGCTTACTATCTTTTCATTGAATCCATCAATAACCTGCAGCTCGTAAATTGAAACCAGCTGTCCGTATTGAGTTGTGTATTCAATTAAATTGCTGATCTGTAAATCATTCAGAAAAAATAGTCTTCGTAGTTCATTTTCATCGCCTGAATTTAAGTTTACAGGACGTTCGCGAAGCAGGTTAATTTCTTCTACCCAATCGCTGTAGTCCAGTTCTACTTCTGAGCGCTCGGCAAGATTTTCGATATGTTGTTCTATTCCTTCAGCGCCCGTATATCTTAATGTATCAGGTTGCTGAGCAACGGCAATGCCGCCGCCGAAAAGCATAAAAAGTGAAAGCAGGCAGCGAAGTAGTTTTGGCATTGTTTCCCGTGGTTTTTCCATTGGTTAAAATGCGTATTGCAGGGAAACCTGGGGCGAATAGCCCAGCTGCTGATGAACGGAGGATGAAAGATCGATAGTCAGTTTTTTCATTTCCAGACCAAACCCGAATGTGTAGCGGGCAGGATTGGTGCTCAAACCAATACGGGCATATGCTATTCTGCTTAATTTGTATTCAACGCCAGAGCGGAATTCCATAGGAAATTCACTGTTTTTGCATGCTTCGGCAGTAAGCAGCAGTTTATCGGAAAAGGTGTAACTGAATCCGGCATTCAATGTTGAAGGAATACTTTCGTTATTATAATCCGAAATTTTTGCATGAATCGGGTTAAATACATGTGCTCCGAAAATAAATTCTTCTGTAATCCTTACCATGATACCTGCATCAAACGTGATACTGCTTCGTTTCCCGTATTCTTCGCCAAGTGTTGTGCCGATGTAGTCGAGTTGGACGCCTGCAGCAAACCGGTTCCCGAATTTCATTGCATAGGCTAATCCTGCTTTGGTGGTGTTATAATTGGCGTCACCCGAATAACCCACTGTGGCACCAAGCATTCCAAATTTTGTTTTTAAAGTAAAAGCCCCGGTTTGAGCAGCCATTTCATTAATGAGAAATCGGTTTTCGTAATAAATACCTGCAGAGGTTTTATCGTAAAAAGCCATGCCTGCCTGGTTGTTGTTAATGCTCCAGAAATCGCTTACAGCTGCCGACGAAAGACCCATAGCCGCTCCGCGGCCGCCCTGGGTATTCCATTCTCCTGAAGCAGTTGCTGAGATGAAAAATATGAATAATAGGATAATTGTAAAGCTAAACTTCATGCTGTTTTATTTTTCGTCTAATGTATAAAAAAATCTGATTCATGCATAGTGAGCTGTCAGCGGAATTGCAACGCCTGCTAAGAGTATGAATGAAGAAAGAATTTCGGTTTTTTATGTGGATTAATTGTTATTTTTGTAAACATACACAATAAAGCAGCTAATATGGATACAGCTATAGTTCTTGAATTCCTTTCGCAATTAACATTGAATAACAACCGCGAATGGTTCCAGCAAAATAAATTATGGTATGAAAAGTCGCGCAAAGAGGTTGAAGGCTTTGTTTCGGAAATAATTACAACTATATCGGCAATTGATCCCTCGTTGCAGACTCCGGCCATGAAAGACTGTATTTTTCGTATTTTCAGGGATGTTCGCTTTGGTGCTGATAAATCGCCGTATAAAACTAATTTCGGAGCGTTTATAGCCAAGGGCGGACGTAAAAGTTCGAATCCGGGATATTATTTCCACTTCGAACCAGGGAAATCAATGCTTGCCGGCGGTGTATATATGCCACAGCCTGATACCTTGAAGCTGCTCCGAAACGAGGTTTATTATCACAGTAATGAACTGAAAGGGATTATTGAAAAGCCTTCATTCAGTAAGCATTTTGGTCAGTTGGGAGATTTTGACAAAATGAAAAAAGCACCCAAGGATTTTCCGGCAGATTTCCCGGATATCGATCTTTTAAAATACCGTTCGTATATTGTTTCGCATGATATTCCTGATGAAGTGGTTTCCGATCCGGCAAAGTACACAAAACTGGTACTTGAGATGGTGAAAGAGCTTCAGCCTTTTATGGCTTTTCTGAACCGGGCGATCAGTAACGGGTAAACTGAATAATACAGTGCAAAAAAAAAGACAGGGTGTTCTCCTGTCTTTTTTTTTGATTTATAACTCCATCATAGAGAGGGATTATTAAATATCGATATTTGCGTATTTCGCATTTTTTTCGATAAACTCACGGCGTGGAGGTACTTCGTCGCCCATAAGCATACTGAAAATACGGTCAGCTTCGGAGCCGCTTTCGATGGTAACCTGGCGGAGTGTGCGAAACTGAGGATTCATGGTTGTTGACCAGAGTTGTTCTGCGTTCATTTCTCCCAAACCTTTGTAGCGCTGAATATGGATTCCTCTGTCGGATCCGTCTTTTGACCATTCCGAGATAAGCTGAACGCGTTCTTCTTCGTTCCAGCAATACCTTTCGGTACTTCCTTTTTTAATGAGGTACAAAGGAGGTGTAGCGATATAAATATAGCCGTTTTCGATCAGTTCTTTCATATACCGGAAGAAGAAGGTAAGGATAAGCGTGGCAATGTGGCTTCCGTCCACATCGGCATCGGTCATAATAATAACCTTGTGATAGCGGAGTTTGTTGGTGTTCAGGGCTTTGGAGTCTTCTTCAGTGCCAATGGTTACTCCCAGTGCCGTGAACATATTCTTTATTTCCTCGCTGTCAAAAATCCTGTGAGGCATTGCTTTTTCCACGTTGAGGATTTTACCCCTGAGTGGCAGAATAGCCTGGAATTTACGGTCACGGCCCTGTTTGGCCGTTCCACCTGCAGAGTCACCCTCGACCAGGTATATTTCGCAGAGAGCAGGGTCATTTTCGGAGCAGTCGGCAAGTTTTCCCGGAAGGCCAGAGCCTGACAATACGTTTTTACGCTGAACAAGCTCACGTGCTTTGCGGGCTGCATGGCGGGCGGTTGCTGCAAGTATTACTTTGTTAACGATCATACGGGCTTCGCGCGGATGCTCTTCGAGGTAATAGCTGAGCATTTCGGCTACCAGCTGATCCACGGCGCCCATTACTTCGTTATTTCCAAGTTTTGTTTTGGTTTGCCCTTCGAACTGGGGTTCCATAACTTTACATGAGATAATAGCTGTAAGGCCTTCGCGGAAGTCGTCACCTGAAATATCAAATTTGATTTTATCGAGCATGCCCGATTTTTCGGCATACGATTTAAGCGTACGTGTTAATGCCCGCCTGAAACCGGCAAGGTGAGTGCCGCCTTCGTGTGTATTTATATTATTAACGTACGAATGTATATTTTCCGAAAAGGATGTATTGTACATCATGGCAAGTTCAACCGGGACTTCATTTTTCTCGCCCTCCATATAAATGGCTTCAGGGATGAGTTTTTCGCGGGTTGCGTCGAGGTATTCAATAAAATCGACTAATCCTCTTGTCGAGAAGAATACTTCTTTTACGAAATTGCCATCATCATCTTTCTCGCGTTCATCAATAAGTGTAAGCTCTATGCCTTTGTTCAGATAAGCAAGTTCACGCAAACGGGCTGAAAGAATATTGATATCAAATATTTCGGTGATAAAAATAGTGTTGTCGGGCAGAAAGTGTACAGTTGTTCCGGTATGATCGCTTTCACCTGCAACACGCACTGCATATAAAGGTTTCCCTTGTGAGTATTCCTGTTCGAAGATTTTACCATCGCGGTGAACAGTCACTTTGAGCATGATCGAAAGTGCGTTTACACACGAAACACCCACTCCGTGCAAACCACCGGATACCTTATATGAACCTTTATCGAATTTTCCTCCGGCATGCAATACAGTCATTACCACCTCGAGTGCTGATTTCTTTTCTTTTTCGTGATAATCAGTAGGGATACCGCGGCCGTTATCACTAACCCTGACTGAATTGTCGGGAAGCACAGTTACAATGATCTGGTTACAGTAACCAGCCATTGCTTCGTCGATGGAGTTATCAACTACTTCATAAACAAGATGGTGAAGTCCTTTTACACTGATATCGCCGATATACATGGCAGGGCGCTTGCGAACTGCTTCGAGTCCTTCAAGTACCTGGATATTGTCAGCGGTATATGTGCCATTTCCATTTCCAATACCAGTTCCACTGGCATTCATGTTATTTTCTAATTCGCTCATAATCAATTTGTTGCAATTCGATCGTTAATGCACGGCAAAGGTAAGTATTTTATTCCAGATAAACCGGAAAACCCACCTTCGGTTGATAAGAATTTATCAACATTTTTCGGGAATTTCAGAATTATTAACTTGCAGAAAATGAATAAATTATAATTTCCTGATGTTTATATTTACAGGCTGCATCCTGATGGAATCAGCCTAATCTGCGAACATCATGCACCAGTTGACATCATTGAATATTTAAAAAATTATAGCATATGATATTTTTATCAGGAAATCATTTTGGGCCGGCGCAGCCCGCAGTTCCTTCGAATATTCGTTGAACATAAAAGCCCCTTCGGAGCCATCAGTTGTTCGTCCCTGCGACCAGACCAGGAAAAACACAGAGCCTGGTTTATATTCCCATCTGTAAACGAGGTTCGACCTGAATTGCAGAAAGTGGAAATTCGGATTATCGAAACTGAAATCAGTTCCGTTGCCATCAGTATCAACGTTGTAAATGTTGTTTTCACTATCCAATTGAATTTCTTCAGTAGTATATTCATGAAACCTATCGTAATAATCGGGAGCTGTAGAGTTGGTAATGGTTTTAAAATTAGTGTAATCGCCTGCAAAATAGAAAGGCTGGGCATAATACTGTATCGACATGTCGGGAGTTATACCTACGTTTACACGGGCCGATAAAGAAAACTGTTCGCTATGGAGGTGGGCCATAATATAGTTATCCGGCGCATCTCCCTCAATTGTAGTTACATATTGAAGATTGTCCTCCGAAACATCGTATCCAGGTGAAAGGGAAATTGAAACTGTGTTAACGGGTTTATAAGTCAGAGAATATTCAACCAGCGACATTGTTGAGTTATCATATTCACTCCAACGCTTCATCAGGAAGAGTTCCATCGAAAGTTTTTTCCTCTCATCACTTTCAATGCCAATGCGATAGTTAAAACCGGGAGGTGTCTTTAGCATTGGCCCGCCCCGTAAGTCGTAAGCCGATAAGGAATTACCCTGTAGGTTGAATCCTGTATAAATTGAATAATAATTTTTAAACTGAAGGTTCCCGTTCACCTCCAGGCCTTTGGCGACATTCTGCCCGGCAAAATTCCAAACGGTATAAAAATCACCTCCAACATTATACGAGTTGTAAAAGTGTTTCGGCTGCCATTCATTATATCCAAACCAGGCTACTTGCTGAATATTGTCCGATTGCTGCATAAAGCCAAGGTCATTAAAGTCGAGCTTAGGCGATGACCAGGTAATCCATGAAAGCATTCTGAAATGCCCACCACCAAACTTGCCGATTTCGAGTGTGCCTCCGTGCCCTGTAAGGCTCGTAAGCGAGCTATCCACCTCTAAATGCGTGGCATCCGGCCGCTGAAAATTATGGGTTGAGTTTGTCTGTAACTCTGTTATGGATTCCTTCGAACCATAAATACTGCTAAAAATCCCTTTTACGGTAAAAAAATAGTTCTTGTTATCCCAGTAGTGTGTCATGTTAAGGCCACCGGTATAAGCTGCTTTAGGTAAGGTGATAAAATTTTCGTCATCAATATTCCTGTTTGTAGAAGTAAAAATCCCTCCAACTACGGTATTCCCTTTGTCAATATCCTGCTCTACCCTTGCGACAATATAATTTGTGAAAGGTTCGACAGGGTATTTACTTTCCACACCTTCCTTAGTTACATAGGCATTTTCTTTTTGGGTAAACGATTCAAGAATTCCTATTGATGTTCCTTTGCGTGTTTTTCCGGATAGTTTAAAGGCTCCGAGAATAGTTGTATTATCCGGAGTTTGCGCATATTCATTATCATTAAGATCGGGTGAAAAATGGGGAGGGCGTCCGATTCGTCGGGAATAGAACATTCCGGTGCTTGCCCCGTCGCCGTCGCCCGATGTCATCCCGAACTTAAAAATATTGCGTCCTTCGATAAAGAACGGCCTTTTTTCCGGTAAAAAGGACTCAAAAGCTGAAAGATTTACCAGTGAAGGGTCTGATTCTACCTGCCCGAAATCCGGATTTACAGTCATATTTAATGTCAGGTCGTTGGTAATGCTTATTTTCCCATCCAGACCTGCCGAAAATTTCTGATCCTTACCGGTTGCATACGGATTGCCTTCCTCTTTTTCGGAGTATGTAAGCTTGCCCAGTGCAAAAGGGAATAACTCAACGTCTTTTTTGGGTGAGATATTATTGATACCTCCCAAAGTACCGAAATCACTTACCGTTTTGTTCGCACTTTTATGCAGCGGTTTCCATAAGGAAAGTTCGTTTTTACGATAAATAAACCGGGCAATATCTACTCCCCATTCGTAGCTGTCTTTCTTCGTAAAGCGGAGCTGCGATAATGGAATCCTCATTTCTGCGTTCCAGCCTTCTGCGTCAGTAGTTGTTTTTACATACCATATCGGATCCCAGCTATCGTCGGTATTATTATCATTTGTGAATATAACATCCACTTTCGAACCCGCTGCAGTAACACAGAAACTGAATCCTGTCAGCTTGTCTTCATAGCTGTCAATAATAATTCCTGCCCAGTCGCCATCATCGTCATCACGCCTCGATAGCTGCTTATTGATTTTATTCGGTTCGGTATCATATGCTTTTATGGCAACATACAAATTGTTGTCGTCATACAGTATAGCGAATGTTGTCTTTTGGCTAGGAAGTGAATCCTCATAAGGTTCAAACTGTGTAAAATCGCCGCCCCACTCAATATGTTTCCAGCAGCCATCGTCGAATTTCCCATCAATAACCGGAGGAGCCGGATTTGTCTTTTTTGAGGTATAGGATTTGTTCTGCGCGGAAGCTGCAAAATGGAGAATTATTACGACGAAAAAGGTAAGAATCCGAGGCATGAAATATTTTTAGTCTAAGACGTGAAAGTGTTGAAAAATGTTACAAATAAAATAAATTAATACTGTTTTTCGATTCGGAAAAAGGGGTTGATGCCATGCAATATGTGTATTCATGATTTTTAACGGTGATTTGGACTGATTAATCGGTTAAAAGCAAGAGGAATAAATAAGGTTTGCTGATTTATCGTGCTGTTTTATTTAACTTTTATGGCATTCTGCTTATATAATTTGTTAATCAAGCCCGCCGAACCTATCTTTGTGGTTGAAGCATCGGTTTCTGTAATTTACTAAAATGAGAGAAAAAATACTCAATATCCGGATTATCGAAATAATGGTTTTTGTTGTTATCTGGACAGCTGTATTTGCTTTGCCATTCTTTTTTCACCGCATTGATAATACTGTAAACTGGGGTAAAGTTTATGGCGAATGGATCAGAATGTCCTCCTTTTTAGTGTTGTTTTTGCTCAACACCCTGGTTTTAGTTCCAAAGTTTTTATATCAAAAAAAATACCGCTCTTTTATTCTTACGGCCTTATTTGCTACTATTGCTGTAGTTGGTTTAACAATAACCATAAGGATGCTTTTAGCTCCCGGACAGCCAATGAACATGCCACCCATGGAACTGGGGCCGGGAATGCCCCCCATGGAATTAGGCCCTGGAATGCCGCCGCCAATGGGGTACCAACCTGTTGCCCAACCTGAACAGAAATCGCTGTTTATGCTGTTTCTTGATAATTTTATAATTGCAGTACTTGTTGTTGGTATTAGTACATCATTTAAAATGGTTTCGCAATGGCTCAATGAGGAAAACAAGCGAAAAGACCTGGAAAAAGAGCAGCTGAAAACTCAACTGGCCCTGCTGAGGCACCAGGTTAGCCCTCACTTTTTTATGAATACGCTTAACAACATCCATGCGCTTATCGATATAAATTCCGAAGATGCTAAAAATACGATCATACAGTTATCGACCATGATGCGCTACCTGCTTTATGATACGGCACACGGGCAAACAACATTGAAAAAAGAAATTGCTTTTATTGAAAGTTATATCACTTTAATGAAGTTGCGGTTTCCTGAAAATGTAACTGTTACGTTGACACTCCCTGATGAAATCCGTGATATCCCGATTCCGCCCATGCTATTTATTTCGTTCCTCGAAAATGCGTTTAAACATGGCGTAAGTTACCAGGTAGAATCGTTTGTTGCGTTTAAACTGGAACAAAACAACGGGAAAATAAATTGCGTGATCCGAAACAGCCGGATAAAAACCAAGGATACCAGTGAAAAAGGATATTCTGGCATTGGTTTGAGCAATATTAAAAAAAGCCTCGAACTACTTTTCGGGAAAGATTATTCGCTCAATATCCTTGAAAACGAAAAAGAATATGAAGTACAGTTAACCATACCGGTATATGATAATAAAATGCCTGGCAATTGACGATGAGCCTCTTGCCCTGAAGCAGATCAGCTCCTACATCGAAAAAACTCCGTTTCTGGAAGCAGTGGCGCTTTGCCGCAGTGCTTTCGATGCTATTGAATTCCTGGCCAACAATGAGGTGGACCTTATGTTTGTGGATATTAACATGCCTGACCTTAACGGACTGGATTTTGTGAAATCGCTTATTCAAAAGCCACAGATCATTTTTACCACAGCTTACAGTGAATACGCTATTGAAGGTTTCCAGGTTGATGCGCTTGATTATTTACTAAAACCGATCAGTTACGCAGTTTTTCTGAAGTCGGCAAATAAAGCGAAAACCTGGTTCGAGTTGAATCAAAAACAGCCGGAGTCTGTTCAAACAACACAGGACAGCCTTTTTGTAAAATCGGAATACAAAATGGTTCGTATTTTTCTATCCGAAATTAAATATATCGAAAGCGCCAACGAGTATATTCAGATTCATTTGGTTCATGATGAACCGGTTACAACTCTTGTCCGTCTTAAAACGATGGAGGAGCAATTGCCGAAAGACAAATTTATGCGCGTGCACCGTTCATTTATAGTAAATCTGGATCGTATAAAAGTGATTGAAAGAAACAGGATTGTTTTCGATCATAATGTATATATCCCTGTAGGAGAGCAGTATAAGGAGAAATTTCAGGAATTTGTGGATAAAACATTTCTGATTTAAGATAGCAGGGTGTAAGTATTGATTACAGGTAATTGTTTTTACCTGTTCACCGATATGAATTTTAAAGCCGATTACTTTTGGAATTTCTGAAATAATTTCAACCGGATTTTTTCAATTAAAAATGTAAGCATAACCGAAGCCGCAAATATACCGGCAAACCAATACCAGTATTGTCTGATATTTTGAGTTTGATAAATTGTTGTTGCAATATTTCCGATTATAAGCCATTGGATTACGTAAAACAGGGTTATGTGTTTCCCGATATAACAGAAGAAGTTGGTTACAAACATTTCAGGGAAGAGTTTCACTACAAATTTGATCGAAATGGCCCAAAGCGCAGATAATCCGATTGCCCACAGAACGAACAGGAACGTATGATGATAATAGGCAGGGAGGTAAACTGTTGTATTTATTCCTTGTTTGGCATAAATTAAAACCCCCGCGACAACTATTGAAATTAAGATGGCTGTAGCTGTTTTATTGCTTTCGGTAATGAGTTTGATTTTAGGTTCGTGCAGTGCAAAAATAAATCCTGCCAGCGGGTATGCCAGCCACGGAAACAGGGGGAAGTACGACCACGAATAGTTTCCGGCAATAAATGGCAAAATATAGTAATGATTATTTCCCGTTAGCTTTAGGTTCATGAAACCGGTTAACGCGGTAACAGCCACAAGTAACAAAAGAGCAACTGTTGTCTTTCCTTTTTTGAGCGATTTGAGGCCGGCAAGCACAATGATGCTCATTCCGGCAAGGTATAAAATATCGACGCCAAAAAGGTATTCAAGCGGATTATAAGGCCAGTCGGCAAATCTGATTTTTAAAAGCAAATGAAAATTCAACCCGAAATTCAATAAAAAACCTAGTATAAATATTTTTACTCCCCGAACCATATTTTGTGCTAATGAGCTTTTGTTTCGGGCAATAAAATATCCCATTACCAGCATAAAAACCACGGCAGCGAAAGGCCCTCCCAGGAACAATGAGGTTTTTCCAAATAAGCTTTCCCTTCCGGCTGTATCGATAAATAATTCGGTGATATGGATCTGAACCATAAAAAGTGCTGCGAGACCTTTGAGTAAATCGGGTAGGATGAGTCGTTTTGTGTTCATTTTTAATTAGAGGCTTTCTTAATTGTGGTGCGTAACAATTTTTAGATTAAATGTTTTAAGTGCTAAAAACACGTAAAACCGATTATGCGAATTTCGTGATTTTAGCATTACGGCCTGATTTTTATTGACTTTTACAGAAAGTGAACTTTTAGTTCAGCCAAGGAATACACTATTTGTTTCCCAATCAGAATTAGTTTACCTGTTAAAACAGTGTTTCTACTGAAATGAAACGTGATCTTGCTGAAATCGTTTTTCTTCAGTTGATCCTCATACTATATTTGTTGAATAGAAAAAGCAGGGACATAGTTCAGTATTCATCCTTGCCTGTCGAAATAAATATTGTACGATGAAACTCCGAAAAAATATTGCCACCAGCGAAGAAGGATTTGTTTTTAATCCGGGTACAGGTGATTCTTTCACGACGAACTCAACCGGTACGGAAGTGATTTCCCTGCTCAAGGCTGAAAAACCCTTGACTGAAATTATCGATACAATCTGCTCGAAATACGATGTGGATAAGCACCAGTTCGAAAAGGATCTTGATGATTTTGTGTCGCAACTAAAAGAAGCTGCAATTTTCGAATAGCAGCCTCCGGTTGTTGGGGATGATACTGACTGTTGCCTGACTGTTTCATGAAAATCCGTAATGAATATGTATAGATGTGCTGCATAAATTCCCGTAAAACTATCGATCGAACTCTGAAAAACCAATAATACATAAACTTATAGAATTAAAACTAAAGCTAGCTTTTATGAAACAAATCACATTTATTCTCATCTTTTTAGTGACTGTGGCTTCTGGTTTAAAGAGCCAGATTATCCCTGAGCACACTTATCCCGGAGTATCGGCTGCTTATGTTAATTTGCCCGTTGCAGGGTATAAATATTATGTTATGGACGTGCCAAACAGCCAATGCAAGTTGTATAATAACGATCATACCTTATGGAAAACGATAAATCTGAGTATCCCGGCCAACTATTATCTGTGCGATATTCAGTTTGTCAGCGAAAATCTGTTTAATACCGATAACTCAATTGAGATGCTTTACGTTTCATGTATTTATAATACCTCGCTGGCTTATTATACGTATGATACACGTATTGTCAGCGAATCGGGAACAATTTTGCTTTCAGTGCCGGGTGGAGGTTACTCGCTTATTTATCCTGCTCAAACTGGTTCCAAACTACTTGTATGGGAATACGATTTCTCGGTTTTCCCCGAAAAGGTAAATACAAAAGTGTATTCCATTCCCGGACAGGCAGCAACAGGCATCAATGAACCGCCGGCCGATAACCAGTTTTCGTTACGAAATGCATATCCAAATCCAACTTCCAGTACCGTTACAATTCCTTACAATCTGCCAGCGAATGTAAATAAGGCTGAATTAAAGCTTTATAATCTAAGTGGCAAATTGGTTAAGTCATTTACTGTCGATCGCACGTTCAGTAATGTAGTTATACAAACCAACGACCTGGCCGACGGAATGTATTTATACAGGATTGAGTCGGGCGAATTTAAATCGGAAGCGTTTAAACTGTCAGTCAGAAAATAATTCCTGCTGATTCGAATACAGATTATTACGAAAATGAAAAATGTTAACGTACATTCAAAAAAAGGTACCGAATACCGGACCGGAAATTTCGGAACTGTTTAACATCGGCAATGAAAGAATAACTCATTTTACTTTAAACGCAACTACTTATAACCCATGATAGTCCAATCTGAAAATAGAGACCATATCTCAAACAGGCAAATTGTAATAGCCGTTACCGGGTTAAATGCCATTGACAGTCCGGGCCCCGGTGTAGCCGTGATTCGCGCTATCCGCGAATGCAGGGATTTTGAAGTACGTATCATTGGCCTTTCCTACGAATCGCTCGAGCCGGGTTCGTATATGCACGATATTGTTGATAAAACCTATCAGATTCCTTATCCTTCAGCCGGAACTGATGCGCTGATGGGGAGGCTGATGTACATCCATGAGCGTGAAAAAATTGATCTGGTAATCCCGAATTTTGATGCCGAGCTTTTCAATTTCATAAAACTGAGAGACAAACTGGCTAAAGTGGGAATTCGCTCCTTTCTTCCCGATCTTATTCAGTTTGAAGCGCGGGATAAAGTGAAATTATTCGAGTTTGGCAAAAAGCACGGCTTAATGGTACCTGAGGATAAAATTATCCATGAGGTAAAGAATATGAAAGCAACTGCCGAAAAAATGGGGTATCCGATGGTTGTAAAAGGCAAATTTTATGATGCTATTATTGTAAATACACTTGAGCAGGCGGAAAAAGCATTTTATAAAATTCAGGCTAAATGGGGCTTGCCGATCATTGTGCAGGAGTTTATTAAAGGCACCGAAATTAATGTTGCTGCCCTGGGCGATGGCGAAGGAAATGCGATAAGTGTGATCCCCATGCGAAAACTCTATATCACGGATAAAGGGAAAGCATGGTCGGGTATTACAATTGACGATTCATCGTTTGTTGAACTTGCCCGTAAATTTATACAAGTTACAAAATGGAGAGGTGGCTGCGAACTTGAGATTATGCAGTCGGATGATGGAAAGCCTTATATAATGGAAGTCAATCCCCGGTTTCCTGCCTGGATCTATTTAACGGCAGCAGCAGGTCAAAACCAGCCGGCATCGCTGGTTAAAATGGCATTGGGGCAAAAAGTGGAACCTTACAGTGAATACGAAGTTGGTAAAATGTTTATACGCTATGCCTGGGATTTGATTACCGATGTGAGTGAATTTCAAAAGATTTCGGGGACGGGGGAACTTTAAGAAGGGGCGAAGGGGAGACATGGTGAGGGGCGACAATTAAAAACAGGTGTTTTAACTTCAATCCAAAATTCTTCAGTCATCGGACTTACTGCATACAACTGTTAATCTGGAAATTAAAAATTCAGGCCATCTTAATAGCCATAATTCACCATTCTCCCCACTAATTTTTTTACCATTAAATATCACAAACATCAAAAAAGCAATAATGGAAAAGCTGAGATACGAACGACCGATTATAAAAAAAATGAGCACAGGGCTCATGAATAAATTCGGTACCCGCACAGAAAATATTCCGGTAACACACATCGAAAGTGTGCCGGTAAAAAGCCTGATTGATGAATTTGGTTCCCCGTTATTTGTTATTTCGGAGAAACAGATCAGGCGCAATTATCAAAATGCAACGCGGATTTTTAAAACGCGTTATCCAAAAGTTCAGTTTGCCTGGTCGTATAAAACCAATTACCTTGATGCTGTTTGCCGCATTTTCCACCAGGAAGGCTCCTGGGCCGAGGTAGTGTCGGGCTTTGAATACCAAAAAGCGCTCGGGAATGGCGTTCCCGGGAATAAAATTATTTTTAACGGACCCGATAAAACCGACGAACAGCTTATTACGGCAGCCCGCAACAATTCGCTGATCCATATCGATCATTTCGACGAACTCTATTCGCTGATCAAACTCAGCGAGGAAAATAATCTGAAACCCAGGGTCGCTATCCGTGTGAATATGGATACCGGCATTTACCCTAAATGGGATAGGTTCGGGTTTAATTTCGAAAACGGTCAGGCCTGGACAGCCATTTCGCGTATTATCAATTCCGAAAATCTCGACCTGGTCGGACTGCATTGCCACATCGGCACATTTATGCTTTCGCCATCAGCATATGCAACCGCTGCATCCAAACTATGCGAATTGACCTGGAGTATAAAGGAAAAATTTAAGAAAGTATTGCAATATATTGACCTGGGCGGTGGCTTTCCTTCGGCCAATACGCTAAAGGGCGCTTACCTGCCGGGTTCTGATACAATTCCTTCGGTCGATCAGTTCGCCGATGCAATTACGGATGTAATTCTCGGATACGGTTTTAAACAGGAAGATCTTCCTTTGCTAATTCTCGAATCGGGACGCGTGTTGATTGATGATGCCGGTTTCTTGCTTGGCACTGTGCTGGCAACCAAACGTCTTTCGGATGGACGAAGAGCTACGGTTCTTGATTTTGGAGTAAATACCCTTTTTACAGCATTTTGGTACGACCACCAGATCAGTACAACCCAGTCCTTTGGGCAGCATACCGAAGAAATGGTACTCTATGGCCCGCTTTGTATGAATATTGATGTGATCCGCGAAAGCATTACCATGCCATTGCTCGAAAAAGGGAATCATGTGGTTGTGCATAAAGTTGGAGCATACAATATGACACAATGGATGCAGTTTATTACCTTGCGGCCGAATATCGTTTTAATCGATACCGAAAACAAAACACATGTGATACGTAAAGCCGAAACCCTCGAAACCATGCTATCGAATGAGCAGATTCCTGATTATCT
>CAZOXJ010000017.1:7422-11946 GCA_964583325.1 uncultured Lentimicrobiaceae bacterium | reverse complement strand
GTAAAGCCGAAACCCTCGAAACCATGCTATCGAATGAGCAGATTCCTGATTATCTGCAGCTTAATCCAGTAAAGTAATAGAATGATTACTTGATTGCTGCATCAGGTCAGAAGTTTGCTTTTCACTCTTCCCTGTATCCTCCGTCGCCAGGTAAAACTTTTCACTTTTCACTTTTCACTTCTCACCGTCATTGCGAGCGAAGCGAAGCAACACTTTTCACCCTATGTCTGTCCGTCACTTTGCCGACACTTTCCGCAACACCATACTGCCAGCAACACTGAATAGTTATTCTGCCATTTTCTTTTTCAACAACAAATGGCTGGCAGCCATTATTCTGCTGGTAACATTTTTGAACTTTTATGCCGGGTTAAGTGGATTAATCGCAGTTTTGGTAACAGTCCTCATTGCCAATACAATGGGATTGGATAAAATACAGCTGAAAAACGGAATTTTTAGTTTCAATGCATTGCTCACAGGTATGGGCATGGGGACATTTTTTGATCCCGGTTACGTGTTTTTCAGTTTGTTGTTAATTACTGCTTTATTAACGCTTATCCTGTCAGTAACTTTAGGTGGCTGGCTGGGTAAGAGCGGGTTGCCGTTTCTCAGTCTGCCCTTTGTAATTTCTTTCTGGTTTGTTGTATTGCCTTCTTCGCAATTCGAGAACCTGGGACTAACGCAACGCAACATATACTGGATCAACGAAGTATATGCCTTAGGCGGCAATTCGATGCTTTCGTTTTTACAAACCATCGATTCGATGCCAATTCATAAGATGCTGGATATTTATCTGCGGTCGATGAGTTCCATTTTTTTTCAGAATAACCTTATTGCAGGGATTATCATTTCAATTGTTGTGTTGCTAAGCTCGCGTATTGCATTTTCGCTGTCTGTGCTTGGATTCCTTTCAGCGTATATGTTTGCGCAATTCTCAGGATCGGAGGCTGCCAGTATTACATACTATAATATTGGAGCCAACTATATTATGGTAGCCCTTGCCGTTGGCGGATTCTTTCTTATCCCTTCGCGGTATAGCTACTGGTGGGCGGTTCTGTTAGTACCGCTTACATCGCTGGTATTGCTGTTTTTAAGTAAATTATTCGGCTTCATTCAGTTGCCGGTTTTCTCGCTGCCATTCTCATTCGTGGTAATACTGTTTGTTTATTTTCTCCGCTTAAGGGTAACACCTTCAAAGCTGATACTCACACCTATTCAGTATTATTCTCCCGAAATAAATCTTTACACATTTAATAATAATAAGGAAAGGCTGGCACATTTCCTCTATTTCCCGTTTTATGTGCCTTTCTGGGGTGAGTGGACCGTTACGCAGGGGCATGATGGCGAGCATACACATAAAGGCGATTGGGGCAAAGCATTCGATTTTATGATTACAGATGAAAATCAGAAAACGTATAAGTCGAAAGGATTACTCTGCGAGAATTACTATTGTTACAACAAACCTGTGCTTGCACCTGCCGATGGTATTGTTGAAGAAATTATCGATACTATTGATGACAACGAAATAGGCAAAGTTGATACCTCTAACAACTGGGGAAATACAATTGTAATACGGCATCTGCCCGGGCTTTATACTCAAATGTCGCACCTCAAAAAAGGAACGTTTAAAGTATCGAAAGGAGATTTTGTTCAAAAAGGCGATTTGCTGGCGTTATGCGGCAATTCAGGCCGCTCGCCGGAACCGCACCTTCATTTTCAGGTACAGGTAACTCCGTTGGTGGGTGCGCGCACCATCGACTATCCGTTTGCCTATTACCAGCAGAAAGAAATATCGGGACTTGAATTGCGGCAGTTTTCAAAACCTGCCGAAGGCGATCTGGTATCAGGAATTACAGGCAATGCGCTCCTTAAAACAGCTTTTGACATACTGCCCGACACAAGCTTAAAATATTCCTATACCAATGATAAGGGAGTGGATGTAGTTGAACAATGGATTGCTTACACGGATGCGTACAACAATAAATACCTGTATTGCAAAGAAACGGAATCGAGCGCTTATTATGTAAACGACGGCTCCATGTTTTATTTCACAGCCTTTTACGGAAATAAAAAATCATTGCTTTATTATTTTTACCTGTCGGTGTACAAAGTGTTTCTGGGAAATCCCGAATCAATTATTTTGCGCGATGCCATGCCTCTTAACGTGATCAGGAATAAAAAAACAAGCATCTGGATACACGATTTTGTTGCTCCTTTTTACAACTATATCCGTGCAGGATATTCAATAAAAGTTGAATCCTCCGATAATATGTTCGATACAGGTTTACTGATACTGAAATCAGGAATACAGGTTTCGGTATTCGGTAAGCACCGCGAAGAAAGTAGCAGCATTATTACCTTGAGCGATAATCACATACAGGAATTCATTTTTGAATCATCAGAAACCAAAATAAAGGCACTATGCATAAATTAATAATTTTCATTTTGCTTTTGAGTACGGCAGGGGTGAAGGCACAGGATTCAATTACGTATGAGTCAGTTGACAGTATTACATACAACTGCTATCTTACCGGCAACTGGGATCAATTGTTCGAAACAGCAGAACAATCGATAGCTCAAAATATCGATTTTAAACGACTCCGGCAACGAATGGGATATGCTTATTTTGCAAAAGCTGATTATTATGCTTCGCAGAAACAGTACGAAAAAGCCCTGGCATTCGACGAATACGATCCCGATACACGCGAATATCTATATTATTGCGGGCTAAATACAGGCAATATGGCATATGCCCGGTTTCATGCCGGCAAGCTGCCTGAAGAGGCGAAAACCAGGCTGGGTATAAGGGCAATCAACCCGGTATCCTCTGTCGATCTCGAATATAATTACAAAGTCAACAACAGCGATACCCGATCCAATCCGTCCTATTTTCGCGGAGGTGTATATTCGCAGGCAGGTTACAGGCTGTTCCTGTATCAATCGGCATCAAACTATAAGCAAACAGTAAATTCGATATTGATTAAACAACCCGATTATTTCGCGCTGCTTAACTGGTCGGTAACATCACACACATCATTTTCAGTGGCGTACCATCACCTGAATACGAGCCTCGACGGATATAAATATCCCGGAAATCTTGTATTTTCATCTCTTACAACCCGATTAAACCGGATATCGTTAGGTGTGAACGGATCTTTTTTCAGATACGACATCGGAGATTTTAAGCAAGTTGGGATTCATGCAGGAATCGTTTTGCCGGGGAGGTCTAATTTCTATTTCAATACCTATGTAAGTGGGCTGATTGAAGAAGAGGATAGCCGGCTGATATTTGCCCAGTATGCAGGAGCCCGTATTTTTAAATCAGTGTGGCTCGAAGGTACCCTTGCACTTGGTAATCTTCAGAACTACAACGATCACAACGCCTTATACATTTACAACTCAATTGATCCAACCCTGTTCCGGACAGGTTTGTCAGTGTACTGGAATATAAACAAAAGTCTCACGTTATACAGCAATTACCTGTATGATACCAAGCAGGTGGAGCAAACCACTGATCAATACATTCAGCAATCATTTTTAGGAGGATTTATATGGAAACTTTAAAAAGAATTCTGCTCACGGTAACTTTAACTCTTGTGTTTGGTTACCTCATGGCACAAAGTACGTCAGTTATGCAGGCGACATTTGTAAAAAGCTTCGAATCGGAGAAATCAGGCAATTATGTGGCCGCTATCAACTCGATGAAAACGATATACAAAGCTGACAGTTACATTATTAACATCCGTCTTGGATGGCTTTATTACCTTGCAAAGCAATACACGGAATCGATTAAATATTATGATAAATCCATTGCGCTGAAGCCATATGCCATCGAAGCCAGGTTTGGTGCAGTAAAGCCCCTGAGTGCCATCGAAAGCTGGGATAAAGTAAAAACGCACTATGTGGAGATCCTTAAAATTGATCCGCAGAATACGATTGCCAATTACTGGTTAGGTGTTATTTATTATAACCGCAAGGACTATGTGAATGCAATAAAGCTTTTCGAAAAAGTAGTAAATCTGTATCCCTTAGACTACGATTCGGTAATAATGCTGGCCTGGTCGAAGCTGAATACCGGCAAATCAGCCGATGCAAGAGTTTTGTTTAATCATGCTCTTATTCTTCGCCCCAATGACAATTCGGCCCTGAGTGGATTGAAACTGATAAAGTAACATTACATTCTGCTGAATGCAAAATGAGCCGGGTTTTATCAGAGACTGTCTAAAATTTGAATAAGCTGCTTTTGAATGCAACTTGCTTGTATTCTGTCGCATTGAGTCGAAATGCACTTGTATAACTCAATGACGTGCAATAATAGTAGATTTAGTTGGGCTTCCCTGCCCGATGCAGGCGGGGACTCCGCTCAGCCTGACAGAAGACAAGTTGAAATCCATTTAAAAAATGATTCGAAATTTAGACATCATCTCAGTCAGCATCGGATATTTTATAAAAAATGCTTCTTTGTTGATTCCTTAAAACACAATCAGATAGGAAATTTTCAGCATAAAATCATTTCGCGGATGCGTT
>CAZOXJ010000017.1:3583-7322 GCA_964583325.1 uncultured Lentimicrobiaceae bacterium | reverse complement strand
TTAAAACACAATCAGATAGGAAATTTTCAGCATAAAATCATTTCGCGGATGCGTTTCCCAAAGCTCATTCACATATTGATCGAATTGCATTTCGCCGTTTTCGTCGTAATGGGTGCGCCCCTGCGACCAGACCAGGTAAAGAGATGATCCGGTTTTGTATTCCCATCGTAAAACCATATTCGAACGGTACTGCAGGTAATGGAAATCGGGTTTGTAAAATCCATAATCTCCGCTGCCATCCTGGTTTTCATCAATAAAATAGGCGTTCCATTCTTCATTGTACGATATTTCATTGCTGCTGAAAGTATGAAACCTGTCGGTGAACTCTGTTGCTCTTGGATCAGTAATGCGCTTGTAATCATTGTATTCGCCCGCAAAAATAAAAGGTTGGGCATAATATTGAATTGAAAGCTCAGGTGTTAAACTCACGTTCACCCGAAGTGATAAATCAAAAACTTCCCTTTCGAGGCTTGCCATAATATACCTGGGATCGCCGTTATAGCTTGTTTCCGTTACATACTGTAACTCGTTAAATCCTGTACTATATTGTGGTGTGAGAGTAAAAAACAATGTGTTTACAGGTTTATAGGTAATTTCCAGTGCGTAACGGTGGTTGTTGTAATAGTTCTGCTGCCCGAAATAGTGCGAAGTGCTGACTTTAAACATTATTTTCTTCCGGCTATCCGTTTCGGCAAAAGCGCTGAAATTGAATAATGGAGGAAGGAGAATTGCAGGACCGCCCCATAGTTCGCCACGCGACAAGGTTGTTCCCGCATAATTTATACCTGCTCCGGCAGTATAGTAGTTTTTAAATTGTCCGCTTGCGTTCAGGTCAATTCCTTTGTTCACGGTTTCGAGTCCGAAGTCCCAGGTGATATATTCCGTAAAATTAACCATGGCCCACCTGAAAACACCAAATGGCTTGTATTTGCGGTAGCGTAACCAAAAAAGATGCTGAATTTCATCCGCTTGTTTCAGGTAGCCGACATCATTAAAATCGAGACCCGGCGAGCGCAGGGTAAGGTAGGTCAAAAATTGCCAGTTGCCAGTGCCTGCTTTACCAAACTCCAGGGTTCCGCCATAACCGCTGAGTGATGTTAGCGAAGTGTCGTAAGTAACATAATCGTTATCTGGTCGTTGATAATACCTGGCTGGTGCCCGCTGAAGATAATCGATCGATTCGGTACTTCCGTTCACTGACGAAAAAACGGCACGCCCCGAAAGGTAGTAGGTTTTATTATTCCAGAAATGAATGGCATTTAAACCGCCTGTATAGGCTGCTTTGGGGATGAAATTGAGCTGTGGTTCCTTTATTGAGCGATTGGTAGCTGTAAAAATTCCCCCAATCACTGTGGTTCCCTTATTGAAATCCTGCGACAAGCTGGCGATCAGGTAATTGCTTAAAGGCTCAATGCTTTCCTTATGCCTTACACCATCATTATCCAGCGTTGCATACTCCTCCTGGGTAACCGATTCGATAATTCCGATTGAAAGCCCTTTCCTGGTTTTTCCTGATAATTTAAACGATCCGAGGATTGTAGTTTGTTCGGGTGCCGAAATATATTCACCCGAATCGGGTTCTGGTGTGTAATGCGGAGCCCGACCTATGCGCCGCGAATAGAAAAGCATATTCTGGTTGTTATCGCTGTCGGCGCCGGTAAGTTTGTAAGTAAATATATTTTTCCCTTCGATAAAGAAAGGCCTTTTTTCGGGATAAAAAGTTTCGAAAGCAGTAAGGTTAACAACCGCCGGATCCGCTTCTACCTGCCCGAAATCGGGATTAATTGTAAAATTTAGTGTAAGATCATTGGTAACAGCAATTTTGCCATCAAGGCCAGCGGTACCGCTATATTTTTGACCTGTTCCAAATGGATTTCCTTCTTCTTTCTCGTCGAAAGTAGCTTTGGCATAGGTGTATGGCAGCAGTTCAATATCCCGCCGCGGACGAATACCGTCAAGCCCCTGAAGTTCGCCGTAAAGGCTTACCAGCCCGGGAGCCATGCGCGGAATAGGTTGCCAGAATGAGAGTTCCTGTTTGCGGTAAATGTATCGGAAAATATTCAGTCCCCAGCGGTGTTTGTCCTTTTTTGCAAACCGAAGCTGCGAAAGCGGAATGCGCATTTCGGCAGTCCAGCCCAGCGCGTCAATGCTAGTGGCGGTATAGTAAACGGCTTCCCAGTTGGCATCATTCCCGTTGTCGTTTACAAACATAAAATCAAATTTTACACCTGCGGATGTAACTCCAAATGTAAATGCTGTTTGCTTATCGTCGTAACTGTCAATTGAAACAGCCAGCCAATCGCCGTCGTCCTGATCGCGTCGCGAAAGCCGGTTAACAATTTCGCCGGGAACTGAATCCAGAGCGCGGATAACGATGTACAGGTTGTTATCGTCGAATAAAATTTTGAAATCGGTATTTTGCGAAGGATTTGCCCCGTCATTGGGATCTCTCTGCACAAAATTGCCCGACCACTCAACGGCATCCCAGGCCGCTTCGTCATACCGACCGTCGATAGCAGGAGCCTTTTGGGTTAACCTTTGAGTATGATATACTTTTGTTTGCGATGAAACATTGGTATATAAGTAAAAAGAAAAGATTAAAAGTACGAAGGTCTGTTTCATGAAATAGTCAAAATAGAGTCCTGTTCTGCCGTCATAAGAACCGGAGATAAAGTGGTTTGGTTACAACTTTATCCAAAAAAAACAAAAAGGTCATACGGGATCAGTAATTATTTTTACGATATTTTTTTAATCAGACATAGATCCTTCATTTTTAGATGGATGAAAAGTGCCGATTGCAAGAGTTTTGAACAATCATGTTGAGTGGAATAAATGATATAAATCAAGTAATAAAGCTATTCGTATTCCATCCGTATCCGGTAATGAATCGGAGCCTGTTGCCCGGGTCTTTCGGAAAGCACAATTGTGGTAAGCAGTCGGTTCGAACTGTCGTAAGTGCGCTCTACACGGCTTAATAATTCTCCTTCCTCGGTTTTTTCTTCCTGCAGGATTATATTTCCAGCTGTATCATAATTCATATAAGTGATTTCGATGCCCGACGATGACTCTTCCATGGATTCGGAGAGCCGGCCTTCGCTATCGTAGGAATAAGTGTTGCGTTCGGTAAGGTGTTTATCCTCATTATAACGCCGCCGCACCGAAGCCTGTCCGTTTTCAAAATAATTATATAGGATATGGTAATTTTCTTCAGGTGTTTTGAAAACTTCTTCAGTTACTTTACCCTCTTCGTCGTAAATAATCTTACGCTGGGTAATAATTTCACCTGCAATATCGTATTCTGATTCCGAAACGAGCTTATCCCCATCATAGACGTTTACTACATAATTGCCTGTTTCGCCGTCGCTGTCAATGCTTCTTTTGCTAACCAGCCGTCCTTGTTCGTCGTAAGTGAAATTAAGTACATCAGCGGTACCATCCAGGTAGTGGATATATTCTTTTACCAGGCGGCCATCTTCATTATATTCCATGCTCCGGTGTTCGGTAACTTCATCATCAGCTTCGAGCAATAATTCATCAACCAGTTGCCCTTTATCGTTGTATTGATATTTGTATTTGTGTTCAACTGTGCCGTCGGGGTCATACGTAATTACCTGAACAGGATGACCCGATTCATCAATTTCGGAGTGCTGGAATCTGAATTCATGCTCTCTTATTTCAGCTTCTTCCAGTTCATGGATGTTATTCGCTCTGAATGACTTTACGTATTTCATAATCAGCA
>CAZOXJ010000017.1:0-3483 GCA_964583325.1 uncultured Lentimicrobiaceae bacterium | reverse complement strand
AATAAAATATCCGGTTTCATTTAAATCGAACCAGACGGACGACTATTTCGGAACGCTTGTTGCCGATCCATATCGCTGGCTCGAAAATGATACTTCAGCTGAAACAGCAGCCTGGGTGATTGCCCAGAATGCTGTTACCAATGAATACCTCTCAAAAATTCCGTTTCGCGATCAGATCAAAAAGCGGTTGGAAGTATTGTGGAATTTCCCGAAACTCACAGTCCCTGTGAAGAAGGGTGACTGGATATTTTTCGAAAAGAACGAAGGAATGCAGAACCAGAGTGTGTTATACGTTCAGAAAGGAATGAACGGACAACCGCGTATTTTGCTTGATCCCAATACATTATCCACTGATGGAACTGTTTCGGTAAGCGAATTCAGCGTTTCGCGCGATGGCAGATATTTGGTTTATTCTATAAATAAGGCCGGCAGCGATTGGACTGAGTTTAACATTCTGGAAGTTGAAACAGGCAAAATGCTTCCTGATAAAGTGGAATGGGTAAAGTTTTCGGGAGCAGCCTGGCAGGGCGACGGTTTTTACTACAGCCGGTATGATGCGCCGTTAAAAGGCAAAGAGCTGTCGAACCGAAACGAATACCATAAAGTATATTTTCATAAGCTCGGAACCCGGCAAAGCGATGACAAACTGATTTTCGAAAATCCCAATTTCCCGCTACGGATATACTTTGCCGGAACCACCAGCGACGAACGGTTTCTTATTCTTAGTGAAAAAGAAGGAACACATGGAAATGCCCTCTATTGTAAAGACCTTACACAGCCTGGCAATAAGTTTATAAAACTTGCTGCAGGTTACGAAAATGAGTATAAGGTAATTGATAATATCGGGGATAAACTGTTGGTCCTCACCAATGACAATGCTCCGCGACAAAAACTTGTTTTAATCGACACCAAATCGCCGGCAAGTGAAAAATGGGAAACCCTGATTCCGGAAAAAGAGGAAGTGCTTGAAGCGGTGGTTCCGGCCGGGGATCAGTTGCTGGCTCAATACATGATTGATGCCACCAATCGTATTTATGCCTGCGATTTGCAGGGCAAATTAAGTAATGAGGTCAAACTCCCCGGATTGGGAACAATATCTGGTTTGACCGGAGAAATGAAGGATAACGTGGTTTTTTATGGATTTACTTCATTTACCTCTCCGTTATCAATTTACAGCTATGATGTTGCAAAAAGCACTTCGGCTGTATTTTTTAAACCTGCTCTTGATTTTGATGCTTCAGAATATGTAACCCGGCAGGTTTTTTACGAAAGCAAGGATAAAACCAGCATTCCGATGTTTATCGTGCATAAAAAGGGACTTGAATTCGACGGTAACAATCCCACTCTGCTATATGGTTATGGTGGTTTTAATGCTAGTCTTACTCCTAATTTCAGCGTAAGCCGCCTTGTTTTTCTCGAAAACGGAGGCGTTTATTGTATGGCCAATATCCGCGGTGGAGGCGAATATGGCGAACAGTGGCACGAAGCCGGTACCAAGCTTAATAAACAAAATGTATTCGACGATTTTATTGCTGCCGCTGAATTTCTGATCAGCGAAAAATATACATCTTCTGAAAAACTGGCAATCGCAGGAGGTTCAAACGGGGGTTTGCTTGTTGGCGCATGTATGACTCAACGCCCTGATTTGTTTAGAGTATGTTTGCCTGCCGTAGGCGTAATGGACATGCTGCGGTTTCATAAATTTACAATCGGATGGGCCTGGGCAGGCGATTATGGCAGCAGCGACGATAGCATCCATTTTAAAAACCTGATCAGTTATTCGCCTCTGCATACCATTAAAGATAGTGTTTGCTATCCTGCAACCCTTGTTACAACAGCTGATCACGACGACAGGGTAGTGCCGGCCCATTCATTTAAATATGCAGCTACCTTGCAGGAAAAGCAAGCTTGTAATAATCCGGTTTTGATCCGGATCGAAACCAAAGCCGGACATGGCAGCGGTAAACCAACATCCAAAATCATTGATGAATTAACGGATGTGTATTCATTCCTTTTTTACAATTTGGGAATTAAGCCCGAAAAGTAAATTCAAACACGCATTCTGCGTAAAGTGCGCACAGTCAGTTAAATATAATCAATGGTACGTCGTTTGCCGGATTTATTATTTCGCTGTTGCACAATAAATTGCCGCTTTCCGAATTATTTTATAAAGTAATTACTTTAATAGAAAAAATGAACGAAATAAAAAGTACCCTTTTAAAGGGTTTATTCATATTTGTGATGGTTTTGATAGGTTTTCGTGGATTTTCGCAGGAAACTGATGATAAAACCGATAGTCTGTATGCTGCCCGGCTTATGGAAGTGAACCTCGAATTGTATAAGCAGATTGATAGCCTGGCTTTGGTGATAAAGGATTACAAAGTACGTAATCAGATTGAAACCAGGGATGTTGACTCGCTGCAAATGGTCATTTCTCAGCTTCAGGCACAGCTCAATATGACCCGTACACTGGCGGATTCGCTTGATGTAATGCGTTTACGGGCAAAACAGGATTTGCTGGATATCAAGCAACAAATGCTTGTTATAAGTACCGATCTTGAGGCTAAGCTGCAACTGTTGCGGGAAAAGGAATTTCAGCTCAACGACTGCCAGATAAAGTTACGCGAAGCACAATCAGCAGCATCGCTGAACCAGGCAAGGCTCGAAGGGCGCATAGATGTGAATGTAACTAAAGTAGAAGCCAAAGACCGTGAAATCGCTTACCTGCAGGAATCCATAAAGGAAAAGGACCGCATTATAAGTGAAAAATCCGCTGAACTGGCAACGTATTACCGGGATAAAAGCAATTCGCTCAGGGTCATCGATTCACTTGCCCGTACGTTAAATTCGCGGGAACTTGAGCTGGTAAAAGTTACTGAACGTCTCAAAATTATTGAATCGCAGTATAATGCAATGCTTGAGCAGCGTACGGCAGCACAAAACAAGAAGAAAAAAGTCCGTTTCGTGCAGGGCGTCGGGTTAAAAAACTACCGTACACCTGATTATCAGCTGGCTCCGCAAAGTTCAGCTACCACGGCAACTTATGTTATAACAAATAAAAACGCCGGGAACATTGAGTTTGATTACATAACGGGAGTAAGTCTATCTCTATACGATTTAAGTCCGCCTGATGGGAAATATACCTACGACGCGGGTTTGTTTGTTGGATTCGGCGGTACCAACCTGTTTAAAAATTTCTATGTTTCGCCCAGTTTTAAAGCATTCGATTTCTTCCATTTTATGATTGGATTAAATATTGCAGAATATCAGCAGTTGCAATCGGGTTTTAACGAAGGCGATGAATTGCCGCCCGGAATGAGTATTCCAACTGTTAAGGAATGGAAGGCAAACTTATTTTTTGGAATGACTATTGACTTTGAACTGCTGTCGAATATCCCGAAAAAAATGTAGTTGAAGGATTTGGGGTTTAGGATTTGGGGTTTAGTGAAAAATCGTTCAAGGGTTCAATTGCTTCGCGTTCAA
>CAZOXJ010000016.1:24435-32266 GCA_964583325.1 uncultured Lentimicrobiaceae bacterium | reverse complement strand
AACAATTTTTAAATGATGTTTTTTACTTCGGAAACTGACAGTAAGTTTTTCATCTGCCAGCCCAAGAGCAGTAATCACCGATTTATGATATGTACTGAAAGGGAAGAACTTACCTCCAAAATATAAGAATCCAAGGAAACCGGTAAAAAAACTTCCAAGCCATGGAATTTTAGCAATACTCATCATTATACAGGCGTCGGAGTTCTCAAAGTTATTGCTCTGTAACCATATCCACGATTCGGGAAATGATTTGCCCCAGTCTTTTTCAATATAGCCTTTACCACCGGAGAAATCGAGTTGTTCATTGTCAACAGTAATGGTTCCGTCGATACGGTGGGTAACTGATACTACGCCATGCTTGCATTCCATAAACGGCACGAACGAATACCAGCCCATAATGCCCGGCGCAAGAACTGACGAAGGATATCTGACGCTTCCGGAATAACTGAGCCGGCCGTTCACTTTAAGTTGCGGCGAATTAATGTTCAGCACCATGCTGTCAGCGGTAAAAACCGAATCACCTACTTCAACCCTGAAATAATTCGAACTGAAACTGAACTCCGAAACCGGGTATTCAATATAATCCGTTTTACCCGTTAAGCCATTGATTACCTGAATAAAAGCATGAGGATTTTCCGCATTCAGCGAAATTCCGGGTATGAAGGAATAAACCTTCTCCAGATCCCTGGAAACATGTTTAAAATACCATCCTTCGAAGTAATTACTATTTGATAAATTGCCCTGAAAAACTTCAGGTTTAAATACTTTCATACGTAAAGATTATATTCTATTAAACAGTTAGAATGTAAAAAAGTCTGCCGTGAGCCAGGTACATATAACTCTGAGCTTATGATAAACAAAAAAAAAGTCCGGCCATCAGTATAACCGGACTTTTCTGTATTAAAAACGGTTTAAACCATTGACAACAAGAGTAAAATTGAAAGGATATCGATAACTACGAGTGTAACCGAAATTTCTTTGTATTTACCCATGGCTATTTTTATAAGCGTCCAGCTCAGGAAACCCCATATAATACCCTGGGTGATGGAAAATGTGAAAGGAATCAATACCATCGCCAGAAAAGCAGGGATAGCATCATCCATTGTAACCCAATTGATTTTCAGGATGGGTTTCAGCATAAATACTCCAACAAGTATTAATGCCGGAGCAGTTGCTATCATAGGCACAACAGAGAGCAAAGGCGACAAAAACATAAATGGAATAAATAACAGTCCGGCAACAACTGCGGTTAAACCTGTTCGTCCTCCTTGCTGAACACCTGCTGCCGACTCAATATATGCTGTACCCGAAGAAGTTCCCAATACCCCTGCAAGACCCGTTGCAACGGCATCAACAATAAGTGACTGTTTAATGTTTCGTGGTTCGCCATCCTTATCCATCAGGTTTGCAGCCTCGGCAACACCCACAAACGTGGAAAGGCTGTCGAACATGTCAGTGAACAAAATAGCGAAGGTTACCGGAAAAACAGCCCATTTTAAAGAACCGATCAGATCGAGTTTGCCTATAAGACTAAAATCGGGAGCTGCAAAAACACCTTTCCACGAAACCAGTGTTGGCACACCAAAATTAATTGCGGAAGCATCGCCATAATAACGACCGATCGGGATGCTGAGAATTGTAGTTATTATAATCCCGATAATCAATGAACCTTTAATATTCTTGGCAACAAGAATTGAAGTTATTATCAAACCGACTACGAAAGTAACTGCAATCATATCCAGGGGAGCCATTCCTAATACCGGCGTGCCTTTTGATACAATAAATTTTGCATCTGCAAAACCAATAAGAGTTATAAACAAACCTATTCCAGCTGCAACGGCATACCTTATTTGTTTTGGAATCGACTTTACGATAAGAGTCCGGACATTGAAAATAGAAAGCAGAAAAAATATTACACCAGCCCAAAAAACTGCGCCTAATGCTGTTTCAACTGGCATTTTCATTCCTATTACTACGGCAAAAGTGAAGAATGCATTTAATCCCATGCCCGGAGCAACCAGGATAGGGTTGTTTGCGTATAAACCCATCATCAGGGTACAAAATGCACTTAATATCACAGTAGCAGTGAGGACTGCATTAAATGGCAGGCCTGTTGCGCTAATTATCGACGGATTAACAACTATGATATACATAGCCGTTACAAAGGTGGTAATACCGGCAATAATTTCAGTCCGGATATTGGTTTTATTAGCCTTTAGGCCAAAATAATTATTCAGGGTTTCTATCATAACAGTTAGTCTTTATGTTATTTAAAATTCCATTTAGCAGCAAGTGTTGGATTTACCATAAATCCTTTATTACCGGAGAAATTTGAACTGATTTCAATTTCCGATCCTACTGAAATATTTTCGGTGAAATTATACCAGATCTGAGGTTCGGTAAGGAAAACAAAATTGGTGGTGGTTGTGGTTTCGCCTTCCATAAAGCTATTTTCCTCGCCCCAGAAATCAGCAAAACCTGTAAATGAAACTTTCTTATTGAGCATATGCATATACCAAACTGTGGTTAACTGAAAAGAAGCGTCAGTTTTATCCATGATGTATTTATATAAAACCTGGAAGGTAATGCCCTTGGTAAAATCAGAGTTATTAATGCTGTAGTCTAATCCGGCCAGCCAGGCATTGTTTATTGAATAAGCGCCGTAACCCGGATTGGTATAAAACTGTCCGAATCCACCATTGTATTCAATATGCGCAGCAAAAGGGCTTTTGCCTATTTTAATTCCGCGCGCAATTTCCCAATAAGCGAGGCTAATAGTTTTTCCGTTATCGGCATCGTAATTCATATCAATAAAGAAGAAAGTGCTGCCCCATTTATCGGGCTTAAACATTTCAACTGTTGAGGTGACGTACTTCCGGTCTTTACCGAAATCGTAGTGTACCTGCAGATTTTGCGCTTTCACCGAAGCTAAAGCAAACAACACAACAAGGATGGCAACTGTTTTTTTCATAAGTTGATTGAGATTAGTTAAAAGTAAATTTGTAGGGAATAGGTGGGTAAATTTACGGTCATTCTGAAACCACACAAGAATTGTTAATAAATGTTAATAAAAAAACCCATCCGGTTAGGGATGGGTTTCAAAATTTTTTGAGAAAATTAGCCGGCTAACGTAAATTTAATCGGCATGTTAAATTGAACACGTACTGGTTTACCGCGCTGCTTTCCGGGTTCCCATTTAGGCATGTTCTGAACAACACGAACAGCTTCTTCGTCGCAGCCGCCACCGATACCACGGAGTATTTTCACGTCAGTAACATTTCCGTTACGTTCAACTACGAAAGTAACGTACACAGTTCCCTGTATGCCGCTTTCACGGGCCATCTGAGGGTATTTAATGTTATCCTGAAGAAATTTCATTCGTGCTCCATCGCCTCCGGGGAAAGCAGGCGCATTTTCAACAACCATAAAAATCTGTTGTTCTTCAACCTCTTCTTCTTCAACCTGTTTCATAACAGGCGCTTTGTACTCTTCAACCTGTGTATTTTCATCTGCTTCGGCATCGATGGAGATATCATCATTAATTTCGGCAGTGTTCTCCACAATATTCAACACCATTGAAGGTGCAGGCGGAGGTGGGGGTGGCGGAGGGGTATTTTGCTGTGTGATAGTAGCAAGTTCTTCAACCTCATTTGTTGCTCTTTGATCACCCATAGTGTTAATATCCAGTGCGTCATAACTTTTCCATTCGAACGCTACCAGAATAACCGCCATAGCGAAGATAAGTCCTAATTGAAAGAAGATACCTTTCCTGGATTCAAGATCTGCCTTTTCTGATTTCTTAAGTTCCATTACTTATGTGATTATGAATGTGATACTTATGTTTTCGTGTAATAACTTGCTAAGTTACAACATTTATTTAGTCAAATTCAAGTGAATTACAATTTTTCTTGCTCTCTCACCCGCGAACAAGTATAGTTAGTCCGTTTCAGGCTATTTCATGTTTTCATCAATACTATAGATGAATAACAGTTCAATGCCACTTCGGGCAAGAGGATAAGTTGTAATTGCAATTACCAGGAAAGCAACATTTTACAATGCCACCAAACGTATTATTTACGCTTCAACAAGTGCTTTATACTGCTCGGCATTAAGCAAAGCCGATATTTTTGAAACATCAGCAATATTAACTTTTATGATCCAGCCTTCGCCATAGGGATCTTTATTAATGAGCTCCGGTTCATCGTTGAGCGCTTCGTTAAATTCGAGCACTTCCGCTTCAATCGGCATAAACATATCCGAAACAGTTTTAACTGCTTCGATAGTTCCGAATGTTTCGTTTTCTGCTAAGGTTTCGCCAACAACAGCTACATCTACAAATACGATGTCGCCTAACTGGTGCTGTGCAAAATCGGTAACACCAACCCAACCGGTATTGCCTTCGACCCTGATCCACTCGTGATCACTGGTATAAAAAAGATTTTCAGGAATATTCATTATATATGGTTTTTCGATGCCAAAATTAAGCATTGTAAGCAAGCTGCAATCAAAAATAGTTGAACTTAGAATGATTCTGAATAACGAAAGAATGAAGCGTTTCAATAACCCATTAATACTCAGCCAAACCTATTGTGCAAGAGTGAAACGGAGTGAAATTCCGGCATTGGTATTTGAGGTAGGTATTTGCGCCGAAACGTGCGGTTTACTAATGGTCTGGTCAAAGAAAAGCCTGATATTAAGCTTCTGACTGATCATATAATCGGCCGAGGCATTAATCGAGATCTGCCTGGTTCCGGTGGATATCTGGTTATCTCTTTCTTCGATACGTCGGAGTATTGTCTTATTATCACGGATCGAAAAATCGAGTTTAACATTTAAGTCGCTTTTCAGATTCACTGTTTTTCCCGTAGCCAGGGAACGCACTTTAAACGGAACGCTCTTAAACCGATAACCGGTTCCTATCACAAACTCGTTACTACGCATTTCGGTAAGCTGATTATTAACAAAGCTTAAAGATAAATTACGTGTTTTTTTGTATTCGAGCCTGGCGAGCATACTGTTTTTCATGGTCACATCAAATCCCAGAAATGGCCCGAACTGTTCGGTAACAGAAATTACATCCATCCGTTTTTCAGGGATAAAATTTTCGGCTGCATCAAGAGCGGCACTGAAACCGTCAACTTCAATATAATTTATATCCGACAGAAAGCCACCAATTGAATAGGATGAACGATATGCATGCGAAACATTAAATGACTGGAAATACTGTCGCAGCGATTTAATACCCTGTGTTGCATTGTAAGTTATACGCCAGTTAGGATAAGGTATTTTAGGAAAAGCATTGAACTCCAGTTTTTCCGGATCTTTCCCTGCATATGCTGCCATAAAAGAAGCCATAAGCACCTGTGGCTGTGTAGGGCCATACCCAACCGGGAAGCCAACTGAATCGACCTGCCCATTATAATTAGGGTTATCTTTTGCCAGGCGCTGTGCCATTGATAAACGATAATCAAGCATCTGATCAAAAACAGGGCTTTCATTATTATCATTATCTTTCTGGAATGATGACGGCCAGATAATATAGGACATACTGAAGTTTCCACGCTCCTGGTAGGAGGATTCCTCAAATTCACCTATGCCATTTGCTTTAAAATAGGATTGTTCGGTTGTGGAATAAGCCCTGTCGGCTGTAACATCAATTTTTAAATTGCGTACAGGCTCCAGCGTTGCCCGGAACGTCATATTCTCCACGGCCCTGGTTATATATGGGTTATTGAGTAAGGTATCAGCTGTTAACCAACCGGAGGAAGCAGCCTGGTACCTGATATCTTTCTGGCTCCCAAAGATGAAACCCAGTCCCGGAGCATCAGCTCCCCAGTTATTACCTAAAGGACCCGGTTCGGGGGTAAAGCCTGGCAATAATATACCGTTCGACCTAGTGTATGTAAGGTTAGCGTCCTTTACTGACATCAGTACACCCAACGTATATTGACCGATGATTTTAAAGTATTGTGGCTTCGGTTTCTCAAGACTGTCGGCGGCAGTTTCTGGTTTCTCCTTGCCATCTTTCAACTCAGTTTCTTTATCTTTATCCTTCCCCTTCGATCTATCCATTTGTTCAGGCATCTTGCCGGGAGTAACCTGACCTTTGCTCTGCAACTCGAGCCGTGTTTTTTTCAACAGTGGTACTTTATCATATAAGGTCGTTAATCGCAAACCGGTATTAATCTGAACATCGCGCATATTATCGATAGAGTTACCAAACCGCGGCTGCAATGAGCGTGGCGAGGCTTCCCAGCGGTATTTCACACCATACCTGGCATTCATGGTTACCCAGTTGAGGATTGGAATTTTATTAAACGGCACCGCATAATTGATATTAGCCATCTGGTTGAACCTGTTGATGGTTCCACCACTCTTAATAGAATTCCAAACGGTATCGCGATACTGCTCGTAGTTGCTGTTTTGTTTTTCATACCCTCCGGGAGGTTCAAGGATATATGAGTTCACATTGGCACTGTAATCAAATTTCAGCGATTGCGAAAAGTCGTATTTTATGTCGTAAATACGGTTCCAGTCCCATTGCTTGGTATAGTTGGGCTCCAGTATAATAAGCGCAGCGCTTTTATTCCTGAGCAACCTGCGCTGATAATCGCGGTACATATCTGTACGGATCGATAGGAGTTTCGGCAGGTAGTAGAAATTAAAGTCGCGGATGATGGCCAATGATTTAGACCTGACCGTTTTTTGGAATGGCTTGACAGCTTTTGGATTTATAGCAAAATTATACCCTATACCGCCACGGTAAGTTTTCTGATTGTCGGATTCAATATCATTATTATGACGGTTTACCTCAGAGTATGCGTATGAAAGATCGAAGTTTTCGACATCCCAGAGTTGCGGTTTCTTTGCAGCTCCTACCCTATCCTTACGAACATTCATAAAGTTAAGGTTTTGTCTTTTTATAACATCGGTAGTAAGCTCTTGCAACGAATCGCGCTCAGTCTTGTTCATATCTTCGGTCTGATCGGTGTAAAGCACATCAGGATCAAGCGGATTATACTGAGGATTGGCAATAGTTTGCGAATAATCGTAATGCATCGGAATGCGGATACCTGATTTCTCGGGAAGGAATTTGCCTAGCTCAAGATTGGTAGCTATATCAACCTGTGTAATTGCTTCTTTTTGTCTTTCGTTTACTTTCTTTTCGATACTACCGAACCCCGGCGAACTGTATGCTCCCGATAACATTAAACTTCCAAGATCGGCAAGGTTGGTAGCTACCCTTGCATTGGCAGCCCACCCGGCTTTTTCATTAAAATCGGTAAGGCGTAATTCGTTTATCCAGATTTCAGCACATTTTGCCTGCCCATCGTCATTATCAAGTTTTTTAGGATTGCGTTTTGGATTGCGCACACCTACCATCATTGCACCTACATCGCTCATACTTGGCGAACCGACTATGGTAACCTTGTTTTCGCCATCGGGGATTGAATATGGCGCGGTAATACTGATCATGGAACCTGGGCGGTTCAGTTCATCGTTACGCGCCTTTTTAACAGCAAGAAACTTTGACAGATCGATATTCATTTCATTTTCAAGAGGCCAGATTTCCCTTTTATCAGCATCATTTTCCTGGTTCGACCATCCCTGATCCCATTCAGTAAAAGTGATTGGGATTTCGTATTCATAGTAGTTGGAAGTAAAATCAGAACCTATACGCACAAAAGCAGTAAGATCACCTTTCTCTAATTCCTGATCTGCGAGTGCTTTTTCAGCGTGAATATACATCCTTAAGTTCTTATAATCGCGGAAATCGAAATCGGTGGTTTTATAAGCACCCCTGGCGTCGCCATCGAGCAGGTTGCATGCT
>CAZOXJ010000016.1:0-24335 GCA_964583325.1 uncultured Lentimicrobiaceae bacterium | reverse complement strand
GAAGCAAACCTGCACACTACGGCTGTATCCCAGTCTTTAAAAAACATACGCATGAAACGTATCGATTTAAAATCCTGAATACCACCAACTACTTTATCAGGCTGCTGAACCGGTATTTTAAACTGGTACCATTTAACACCACCCATGCGCCCGTTATCGAGTTTTACCGGATTTTCCTCTTTTGAATCATAGACCTGGGTAATATAATTTTCGCCCACTTTCATATTCTCCGGACGAAGTTTAACTACATATTGAAAATACCGTTCCTGGTCGCTGAGTGTGTTATCGTTATTGAGGTCTTCCACGTTAGGGTTGCGCTGACCAATGCTGTTCGAATTATTCGATTCATTAGCCGGGGAGTTGCCATCGGGGCCATTGAACAACTTATAACGTTCGACTACGCTACTGTATTTAGGATCGCTGTCGTAATCGTCGCCAATAAATGAATGAAAGTTATCTGTCGAAGGATCGGTTTCAGCTTCAGTGTAAGCATCTGATGACGCGCCGAATTTATCGATAATCCGCTGAAGAATAGTTTCATAAAAGAACTCCTTTTCGGTAACCGTCCTCAGACCATCATACCCAACATCCTGAAAAGGCCGCGATTCGGGCTTACTGTCGAATGAAGTGGTAAGGGCTTGTTTGGTTGGCACTAATCCCCATATGGTTTCATCCACATCAACAAGTTCTTCGGTAGGAGGAAGTCCGTTTTCGTATGATTTTCGTCCGTCGCGTAAAATATCTTCCGAAATATCGCCCAGGTTGAAATACAAATCACCACCGCTTTGTCCCAGTTCAGTATTGGATTCCGAAAACGGATCCATCAGCCAGAATGTGATATATTCGACATTGGAAGCTTCGAAGTCGGAGGTTTCCATTTTACGCATTATACCTCCCCAACGGGTATCCGGTTCGAGGAGCGCACCTGTAACATCAATACCTTTCGAATAATTAGGTTTGCCTTCAACATCATAATTATAAGGTCCTCGTTGGGTAGGGAAATAGGATACATTAAAGATGTTAATATTCAGAGGCTGGTTGTATTCGTTTTGCTTGTTGGGAAATAATTCGTTTTCGTAAATAACACGGACTGAATTTCGCGATAATTCATTTGAGGTGATATTCGGAGGTCTGTTATTGCTGGTTTTATTGTAAAAAACCGTAGGATCAATGGTGTACCATGCGAGTTTTGCTCTGTTGTAGCCATAGGCCAGCTCGGTGCCGGGAGCCGCTTCGGGAAACATAAGGCGGGAAGTTTGTCCCTGAGGAGTACTGGCAATGGACCAGGATGCAATATTAGTTAGCGAAATTGTTGATTTTGCTCCTTCGAAATCATCGATGTAGGATGTACCTGCTGAACCAACGGCTTTGGAATGACCCGGAATAAACTGGGCAAATTCAGCGTCGAGGCGGAGTTTCGACGGAGTTTTAGTGCTGTAAAAAGGAAGCTTATCAACCATTTTGGTGATAAACGCAGAGTTTTTCTGGTAATTGACACTTCCGCCCCATATGGTGTTCGAAATTGGTTCGTCGCCGTAATTGGTTTTTTGTGTTATCGGCCTTTCGTAAAGATGCAGAATGGTTCCTCCTAACAAAAGGTTATTATTTACTTTATAATCGACATGGGTTCCGAGCAATGTCTGGCTAAAAACATTGAACATCGAATTATTCTCCAGTTTGATATTAATAGGTGTTCCGGAGTTAAGAATACCTTCGTTTATAATTTTAACCCTTCCAAGGGTATAATCAACCGTATAATCGGAACCTTCGACCAGTTGCACCCCACCGGCGGTTACCATAACCGAACCCTGGGGAACATTCATTGCGTTGAGTGATATTTCGGAGCCCGACTCCGATTTATACTCTCCTTCAATCAGGTATTTGTTTTTATCAGGAAACTGCTGAGCACCGGTTTTGGTCATGGTATAAAGCGAGTCGTAACAATACTTGTCAGCGAAGGCTTTGTCGTTGATTTTCTCACGCAGATAACTACCAAAAGGTTCAAGAACAGGGAAAAATATCCTGCCATTCGACGATTGAATAGTACCTCCGTTTCGGGCTGCATTATCTAGAAAATCGAAAACGCCGTCGTGAGGTGGATTAAGCTGGGGATCGAGGTTATCGAACCCGAAAATCTGGATAAGAGGAATCCCTTTTATCCCTTCGGGGCCGGTAGTAAAGAAACCTGTCGGAACGGAACTGCTGTTGCCCGAATAAAGTATGTTAAGCAGGAAATCCTCGCGGTTGATATTGTAAGCGCCCAGATTGTAAACGTTTTTCATCATCAGGTTCCACAACGGAACACGGGTATTTGTGGCGGTGCTTTTCAGCAGTTTCACCATTATACAACTGGCTGCCGGCGTGCCCTGATCGGAAAATTCACCGACCTGGTAAACTTTATCGTCACCAATCAGCTGGTATTGAAAAGCAACAGCAAGTGTTTGATCCGGATTAATTGATGAATTGAGCGAAATAAAACCCAACCGGCTGTTGTACATAAATTCGGAGCTGGTAAGCTTTCGTGCACTTGTAACATGCACATAATCAATGCCTGAAACAAAACCCTTTTCTTCGGTAAGGTATTTGCTCACATTGTCATTATCACGTACTTTAGTTGTATCGAGCAGAAAGAGCAGGTCGTTGGCTTCGTTATCCGGATATGGTTGTTGAGTGGATGGATGAATATTCTGGTTGTAAGGATTTCTTTCGCCCAAATCCTGAAATGCGACAATATTGCGATTTTCGGTAACGGCTGACCCGATATTTGTTATCCAGACTTCAATCTTTGTAATTTCAATATTGGAAGTAATTACTGGCAGAGTGGCAAGAGCGTTGCCATATTCGTCGCGGAAATACTGCGCTAAAAGGAAGTGCCTGTTTTCTTCGTAATCGAGAGCCCGTGTGGAGAATTCCTGGGTTTGTGACCCTCCCTGTACAGTAATATTTTCGACCTGGCTTTGCTGCTGCGAGAAAACGCTGGTAACCGTGGCTTTACCAAACTGAAGCTGTGTTTTAAGACCGAAAAGGCTCTGGCTACCGGTGATGAGCGAACTGTTGATCGGCATATTCACATCGCCGGCTTCGATAAGCTTTATAATTTCATCCTCTTTACCTTCGTATTTGAGTTTGAGTTTATTTTCGAAATCAAAAGTAGCTTCGGTATTATAGTTGGTATTGAATTCGATTTTATCGCCGATTTTAGCAAGGATACTCATCTGAATGCGCATGTCGAAATCGAAGTTCGTGGTACGCCTTAATTCCTGGCTGATGAATGGATCGTCGCGGCGATTGGAAATAACACCGAAAATCAGCTCCGCACTTCCCTGTGGCCTGATGTCTATGGTATTACCACCAAAAACGCGGTCGAATAATTCGCCCCCAACTTTTAACTGGGGGATAACGCCAAGCCTGGTAGCCGCTGCTGAAGAGCTTGCACGTTCGCGCCAGTAGTTGTCGAGTGCGCGGCGGGTATCCCAGTTGCGGTATTCATTAAACGACATGGAAGCCGGATTCAGATAATCGATGCTTCCTATTTTGTTGGTAATGGTATATTCGTTGTTTACAGGATCGTAAATTACGTCCTGTTTCAGATTCGAAGGATTATCGAGGTACAGTCCGCCTGAAGGAGTAACTTCATAAGGATTTTCGCTGCCTTTAAGCGGGAAACGCAGAGTAGTATCGGGACCTGCAGAGTCGGGAGGAGCTATGAAGCGCCCCTGTTCCAGTTCGCCCGGGTAAATGCCACGCGAAGCACTTACTCCCCATATAAGAGAAATAAGGATAGTGAAAAAAGAAAGCCGGAATATGTATCGGATATATTTCTTCAATCTGCTGAATTCTTTTTCGTGCAAAGCCAACAAGTAGTGGTTAGCTGATTAGATTATTGTTCTGAAATGCCATTAAAATGCAAACTAAAAACTCTATCAGAGTATTTTGAGCGCATTTTTAATGAGTTGATCAACCGGTAACGCACCCCCGTTTGCTTTAATAACCTGGTCAAGGGCTTTCTCGGCAATCGGTTTGTTAAAACCCAGCATTACTAAAGCAGATAACGCTTCATGTTTGCCAGTATTGTGCGAGGCAAGTAAATTTTCACCGGCAGGAAGATCTTTCATTATTTTATCCTTCAGGTCAATAATAATCCGCAAGGCCGATTTCCCGCCGATCCCTTTAATCGATTGAAGTAATTTAACATTTTCTGTAGCAATGGCATCAGCTACTTCCGAGGACGTGAGAGCAGATAATATAAGCCGGGCTGTATTGGGGCCCACACCCGATACTGATATAAGTTGCTGAAAAACATGTCGTTCGCCGGTATCTGCAAAGCCGTATAGTATCAATGCATCTTCGCGAACAACCAAATGAGTATGCAGGCGGCACGATTCCTTACCGCTGATCTGGGAGAATGTATTTAAGGAAATATTGATGGAGTATCCAACACCCTGGCATGAGAGCACAGCAGTTGTAGGATTGAGTTCAGCAATTTTCCCTTCGATAAACGAATACATAACAAACTAATTTATTGAGGTAAAAAACGTTTCAACCAAGGTAAAAATTCCGAATAAAGCGAAGTGCACGGAGAATTTGCATCAGTTGAAGAAAAATACCGGTTTTAATTACTCACCTGTATTTTTTTGAAATGTTTGCAAAAGTAGCAATTAAAGGGCAATAATAAAACCATTGCCAAAAGTGGAAATAAAGCCTATTTGTCTATTATTCAACCTAAGAAAAGAATTGTTGACTGAGTGGGAAGCTGGCTTTAATTTAGACACATTTCAAATAGGGCTTATAACGCCAATTTTAGCAAATTTCATAATCGGAACCATACATTTATTTGTTACTTTGCATTACCGAAAAGATGTGTTTATTATTTTGATAAACAAAAAGTTATCCTCACAGCTCTGAAGCGAACAAATAAAGAATCAGAAAACAGGTTTGATAATCGTTTATTCCACCTGAACACTATTAATAAATCACAAAAAAAATGAAAACACTCATTCAGAAAAACGCACTCACCTATCACTCCGAAGGTCGCCCCGGTAAAATTGAAGTTGTACCTACAAAACCGCACAGCACACAACGCGATCTTTCGCTTGCCTATTCACCCGGAGTTGCTGAGCCCTGCCTCGAAATACAGGCAAACCCTGAAGATGTATATAAATATACTGCCAAAGGCAACCTGGTAGCTGTGATTTCGAATGGCACTGCAGTACTTGGCCTTGGCGATATTGGCCCTGAAGCCGGCAAGCCTGTAATGGAAGGGAAAGGGTTGCTCTTTAAAATATTTGCTGATATCGATGTTTTTGATATTGAAGTAAATGAAAAGGACATCGACAAGTTTGTAGCAGTTGCCAAAGCCATTGCACCAACGTTTGGAGGTATAAACCTGGAAGATATAAAAGCGCCTGAATGTTTCGAAATCGAAGAGCGGCTCAAAGCCGAACTCGATATACCCGTTATGCACGACGATCAGCACGGTACTGCAATTATTACTTCAGCCGGATTACTGAATGCTTTGCTTCTGAATGGCAAAAAAATCGGGGATCTGAAAATAGTTATCAGCGGGGCAGGTGCTGCGGCAATTTCCTGCACCAGGCTTTATGTGAAACTCGGAGCGCTGAAAGAGAATATCATTATGCTCGATAGCAAAGGAGTGATAAATCGCAAACGAACCGACCTGAACCGATATAAAGCCGAATTTGTAACAGATCTCGATATTGATACACTCGAACAGGCTCTCGACGGGGCTGATATGTTCCTCGGGCTGTCAGTTGCCGGTGCTTTAAAACGCGATTGGCTGATGAAGATGGCACCAAATCCTATTGTGTTCGCACTTGCCAATCCTGTGCCGGAAATATCATACACCGAAGCAACCGAAGCACGAACAGATATTATTATGGGTACCGGTCGCAGCGATTTCCCTAACCAGGTGAATAATGTACTGGGCTTCCCATATGTGTTCCGTGGCGCTTTGGATGTAAGAGCAAGAGCTATAAATGAAGAAATGAAACTGGCTGCTGCTTATGCCCTCGCCGACCTGGCAAAAATGCCTGTACCGGAAGAAGTTAACATCGCTTACAACACCAAAAATCTGAAATTCGGGAATGAATATATTATTCCTAAACCCAGCGATCCCCGACTTATAATTTATGTTGCCACGGCTGTTGCAAAAGCCGCCATGGAAACAGGAGTAGCACGAAAACCTATCACCGACTGGACAGCTTATGAAGCTGAGTTGAACAAAAGACTAGGGCTTACCAATCCTTTGATAAAACAAATAAAAGCAAGAGCAAAGGCTAATCCGAAAAGGGTAGTGTATGCTGAAGCCGAAAATTATAAAGTGCTTAAAGCTGCAGAAATTGTTTTGGAAGAAGGAATTGCGATACCAATTCTATTAGGCAAAAAAAGAATTATTGACGGCCTTATTGAACAATTCGATCTCGAATTACCCGGTGTCGAAATAATTGATCCAACCAAAAAAGAGCAACTCGAAATGCGCGAGTTGTTTGCCAGCCAATATTACAACAAAAGGCAACGGAGAGGGGTTAACGCACAGCTGGCTCTCGATTATATGAGTCACAGGAATTATTTCGCGCCTAGCATGGTCGAAAACGGATATGCCGATGCCATGATTTCAGGCTTAACTACCAATTATCCCGAAACCATCCGCCCGGCGCTGCGAATTATCGGTAAGAAGAAAAATGCCAGTGTAATATCAGCCATGTATATTATGTTTACTAAAAAGGGGCCATTCTTTTTTGCTGATACAACCGTAAACATGAACCCATCTGCCGAAACACTTGTTGAAATTGCCGTTCAGACGGCAGAGGCTGTCCGGGCATTTAATATCGAACCTCGTATTGCAATGCTCTCGTATTCGAATTTCGGATCAGTGGAAGGTAATATTCCGCTTAAAGTTCGCGAAGCTGTTTCCATTCTTCACCGCAACCATCCCGATCTGATAGTAGATGGCGATATGCAGGCGAATTTTGCAATCAATAATGAAATGCTGACTGAGCATTTCCCTTTCAGCAAACTGGCCGGGGCTCCTGCCAATACGCTGATATTCCCTTACCTTACCGCAGGAAATATCGCGTATAAACTCATACAGGAACTGGCCGGAGCCGAAGCAATAGGGCCAATATTAATGGGGCTCGATAAATCAATTCATGTACTTCAGATGGGCTCGAGTGTAAACGAAATTGTGGATATGACAGCCATAGCAGTTATAGATGCACAAAATCATGAGAGCAATAAACAAAAATAATTGAATCTATAACATTGATTTAATGACGTTTAACACAATAATAAACATTTATTTAAATATTTTCACACATGAAATATACAACATAGTAAATGTTTACTAATTTAGCTGTCGTTGAATTTTCATTAAACAAAGAAACATCATAAAAAAATGAAAAAAATAACCGTTATCGGAGCCGGAAACGTAGGCGCCACCGTTGCCAATGTAGTTGCACATAAAGACCTTGCGCGCGAGGTTGTGCTGGTCGATATCAAAGAAGGAACTGCTGAAGGCAAAGCCCTTGATATCTGGCAAACTTCGTCAATCAACAATTTTAACACCCACGTGGTGGGAGTTACCAACGACTATCTTAAAACCAAAGGCTCGGGAATAGTAGTTATTACCTCAGGACTGCCACGCAAACCGGGAATGAGCCGCGACGATTTAATCAAAACCAACGCCCTGATTGTAAAAGATGTTACTGAAAAGGTAATCAAGTATTCGCCCGAAGCCATTATTATAATTGTATCGAATCCGCTGGATGTAATGACATACTGTGCTTATAAAGCAGCACTCAAGGACGAGCGCAAAGTGTTTGGAATGGCCGGAATTCTTGATACCGGTCGTTATCGCAGTTTTATTGCAGAAGCGCTGAACCTTTCGCCGAAAGATGTTCACTCGATGTTACTTGGCGGACACGGCGACACGATGGTTCCATTGCCACGTTACACTTCTGTAGGCGGTATTCCAATCACCGAACTGCTGAACAAGGAAGAAATAGATAAAATTGTTGAACGCACCCGCAAAGGTGGTGGCGAATTGGTGAACCTGATGGGAACCTCCGCATGGTATGCCCCGGGAGCCGCTGCTGCACAAATGGTTGAGGCTATTGTTGATGACCAGAAACGCATTTTCCCTGTTTGCACCAAACTGAATGGAGAATACGGACTTAAAGATGTTTTCCTTGGTGTTCCAGTACGCTTAGGCTCACAAGGTATTGAGGAAGTTATTGAACTGAAACTCGATAAAAACGAGAAAAAACTTTTAGAAGAATCAGCCGGTTCGGTAAAAGGAATGATGGATGCCCTCGATAACATGCATATTTTCGAGGAATAAAAAAGGTTTTACGCTAATTTTACAGCACTCTTCATTCATGAAGGGTGCTTTTTTTTTCGCAACTTGTAATTACTTTTAAGGTTACATTTTACTTTGTTCCCTTTGTTTAATATATAACTCACAACAAAATGAAAAAGATTGTAGTTCTCACTGGTGCCGGAATAAGCGCCGAAAGTGGCATCCGCACTTTTCGTGATTCCGATGGATTATGGGAAGAGCACCGCATTGAGGATGTTGCTACGTTTGAAGCATGGCAGCGCAATCCCGGGCTGGTACTTGATTTTTACAACCAGCGGCGCAAGCAGTTGTACGAAGTAAAACCCAACCAAGGACACATAGCTTTGGTTGACCTTGAAAAAAAATTTGATGTCCGTATTATTACACAAAATGTTGACGACCTTCACGAGCAGGCAGGATCGCGAAATGTTCTGCATCTGCATGGCGAGCTTAAGAAGGTAAGAAGTACAGTTGACGACGACCTTATTTATGAATTGGAAGGCTGGGAATTAAAAAAAGGCGACTTATGTGAAAAGGGCTCGCAGCTCCGGCCGCATATTGTGTGGTTTGGAGAGGCTGTACCCATGATCGAAAAAGCAATGGAACTGTCGGCACAGGCTGACATTTTTATTGTAATCGGCACATCGTTGAATGTGTATCCGGCAGCAGGGCTTGTTTATTACATCAAACCCGGAACACCGGTGTATCTGATTGATCCACATGCAGAAATGCTCAGCGGGGTTAAAAATCTCACTGTAATCCGCGAACCTGCAGGCACCGGAGTTCCTGCACTTGTAAAAAAACTGAGTGAATAAAAGGACTAAAAAAAATCGCGGGATAATTTCGAAACCATCCCGCGATTATCAAATAAAGGATCTGAAAATTTATCAGAACGAAGCACTTACATAAATCCGCTTTCCATTCGAAAAAGTTACGACAAAGGCATCGCGGTAGCCAAGCTGCACCATCTCACTGCGATAGTCAAGGGCTTCCTCGTGTGTATCAAATACGCCTGATGTATATTTATACAAACCGTCTTCGATATAAATCTGAACATCCTCCAGCACTTCGAATTCGCGGTCGAGCAGTGATTTTTCGCGCGACAGCGCCATTAGCTGAACCCTGTATGTTACCACGCCCGATTTGGTGCTGGCTTTCACCTCAGGTTGATTTATACTCACAGACTCCGGCTCTTTAGTAATCACTTCCTCGGCATCGGGTATCGAAACTACTTGACTGGATTCATCCCCGGCAGGGACATTTAAATTTTGTTCAGAGGTTTCGGCGGCATATTTTGCCATCTTCTTTTCCTGCAGACAGTTAATAAAGAAATCGCGGTCGAACAAATACGAAGGGATTTCCTCATCCCCTTTAAATTTGCTCATATCGTAAACTGAGTTAGCTTCTGATTCCGAGAAACCTGTTACCTTAAATTCTGTACGCCTGTTGGCCTGGTGTTTTGCCGGCGAACAAGGCACACCATCGGAACATTCATTCATGAGTTGCGATTCGCCATATCCTTTTGCGGAGATGCGTGAAGCGCTGATACCCTGGAGTACGATGTAACGTACGGCTGATTCGGCCCGTTTCTGCGAGAGATCAATATTGTACTCAAAGCTACCGCGACTGTCAGTGTGCGAACCGAGTTCCACACTCACCGGATTTTCTTTCATCAGCTGCACCAATCTGTCAAGTTCTTTTTCGGCATCGGAACGGATAAACCACTTATCGAAATCGTAGTAAATAGTTTCGATGGAATAGTCCATATTGTTTACTGAGAATATTTTATTCACTTCCAGTCGATCGAGCAGTAAATCGCGGGGAGTATCAACAAAGCGGGAAGTGTCGGATATCTCGAATTTAAAGTTTATACAGTCGGATACGTAATTATTCTCCATTCCTTTCACAACATAGAAAACGCCTTTACTGATAAGTGCCGTAAAGCGTCCATCGGCATCAGTTTTGAGGACTTCCACCTTCTCTGTTTGGGTGTTCAGCAGAAAAACAGTGCTTCCGGGCATAGGTTTCAGCGTTTGTTTTTCTTTTACAAAACCAGTAATTGTAGTACTAAGTGAATCCAATTCTGCAAGAAGTTCAGTACTCTTTTTCTTTTGCTTGCTGTCAATAAGCCTGCAAGCATAAATATCGTCGCTTCCAAGTCCGCCCGGGCGGTTCGAGCTAAAAAACCCTTTCTTGCTGCGGGGATCGAGTATCATCGCAAAATCATCAAATGATGAATTTATAGGCTGCCCCAGGTTTGCGGCTTTCGACCATTTCCCTTCGGTTAAAGTGGAACTGAAAAGATCGAGACCGCCAAATCCGGCAATTCCATTTGATGCAAAATAGAGATTGTCGCCGCTTACTGAAGGAAACATTTCGTCGCCGGTTGAGTTAACTTCAGGTCCGAGATTTACTGGCTGATCCCATTCACGTCCATTCCATTTGCAGGAGAAAATATCGGTTCCGCCCATACTTTCGGGCATATCCGACACAAAATACAAGGTATTCCCATCAGGTGTCAGTACCGGATGACCTACGGAATAATTATCCGAATTCAGGAAGAACGCTTCTGTTTTCGACCAGGAGCCATCGTACTTTGCCCAGAAAATCTTAAGCCGGTCGGTCCTGAAGTTATCCGTATCTTTTTCCTCTTTGCCTTTATCGGTCCGGGTGAAATAAATCAAACTGTCGTGCCTAGCAAATGCTGCCGGACCATCGTGGTAAGTCTGATTAAACTTTCCGGTAAAAGCTTTAGGCTCGTTCATTTCCTGAAAAAATTCTTCAAGGTATCGGGGGGTAGCAAAAAACAGGTCGAGGTAATTGAAACTCGTCCATTCATATTTTTTATTATCCATAAAATTCTGTCGCCTGTCCGAAACAAAAACAACACCACCGTTATAAAAAGCAGGTCCGAAATCAGATCTTTCAGAATTCAGAACAGGCACATTTTTAATTTCGAAACTGGCAGGTATATCGTTCAACCTTGGAATATCATCACAAAAAGCGGCAAAATCAGCTCCGCGCAAATCATCTTTATTCAACGATGCATAGGTAAGATAAGCTTCTTTTGCAAGATCGTATTCCTGCGCACAACGAAGTGCTTCACCATAATAGAACCAGTTTATGCTTTCGGTATTCGGGAGGGTAACAGCTTTGGCATACCAGGCTTTAGCATTCAGCTGATCATTCACCAGCCGGTAACAATCGGCAAGTCTGCCTACGGCATAATTATAGTTGGCATCTTTAGGGTTCAGTGCAACTTTCAGATAATGAGGAATAGCCAATGAATAGCTGTAACTTTTATAAAGTTTATCAGCCTGGTTTATCTGAGCCTGAGCTAAGGTACCCGCGAAGGCAAAAACTAAGAGTAAAACTATAAATCGCTTGTTCATACCCGGTTCATTTGGTAGTAGATGAAAAAATTAACTAAAAATACCTCGGTGTAAGCATCCTGTTTTTCAACAGGTCAAGGTCGAGGCCGAGCCTTATTTCGTGCGAACCTGAATTGTAATTAATCAGTTCTTTAACGTTGATATCGTAGGAATATCCCACACGGTATTTCCTGCCAATATTAAATTCGGTAAGAAATACAAGATCGCCATTGGTGCGGTAGGTGGTGCCAAGCCAGAACAAGTCGCTGAACAGAAAACTGGCATTAAGGTCAAGTTGCCAGGGTGCATTTTTAACATATTTAACTAATGCCGAAGGGCGGAAAATAACCTGGTCGGAAACAGGAATAGCTAATCCGGCCATTCCATAAAAATGCCTCAACAATTTCGAATAGGTTTTTTTGCCATCAACTGTTACCATCCCATATTCGTTTTGCAAGAGTTGTTTTGAAGAAACACCTACATAAGCATGGTTCGAATAATAATAGATCCCGAAATTGGCATCCGGCGTGAATTTGTTTTGCAGGTCTCCATCAAATGAAAAATCAGGATCTTCAACAAATATTTCGGACCAGTTGATGTTGTAGTATTTGAATCCAGCCTGTATACCGAATGAAAGTTTACCTTTTGGAAGATTTATCCTGTAGGCATACGTTGCCAGGGCACCCTGATCAACAACAGGCCCGATCTGATCACTGTAAATGTATCCGCCGAGGCCAACATGGTCATTACGCATAGGCGAATGCATGCTCAGGGTAAGTGTTCGGGGAGCGCCCGGAATACCAACCCATTGGTGGCGGTAAACCATATCCGCGCTGAAGACCTCGCGACTGCCTGCGTAGCCGGGATTACATGTCAGCTTGTTGAACATATACTGGCTGAAAAGGGCGTCCTGCTGTGCAAACCCCGAAAGGGCTGCAAACAAAACAAATAGTAGGAGTAGCTTTTTCATCTGTATCATTTTTTACAGTTCAGTTGCCAGGGCTGTCCCGGCTGAAGGATTTCGTAACTGACTTTCTGTTTCACCATGAACTATACTGTTGCCATCAATTATTGATTTTTGCATTATCGCAATGTTAATCTGCTGATTAACATCTCTTTTTACTTGCACTCTATTTCTCACCACGCACATATATCCAGCCTTTCAGAACACCAACATTTTTTACATCGAGTATGTAGAAATAGGTTCCGTTCGGCAGGGGATCGCCATTTTCATTGCTTCCATTCCAGGAACGGGTGGTATTATTATAATTGGCAAACTCAATTACCTTATCGCCCCAACGGTTAAAAATCATTATGGTATTGTCAGGATATTTCTCTATTCCCCTTATTTTCCATGTATCGTTGTTGCCGTCGCCGTTAGGAGATACACCGTTAAACACAAAGATATCATTCAGGTCAGGTTTCTTAACGCGGATAAAGACCATTGTATCCGAACAAAGGGATGGCTGTAAAGCATTGCAAATCCTGTAACAGAACATATCATCCCCTTCGTAATCGGTATATGGAGTGTATGTGATGGTTTTATCGGAATTCAGCACCACTATACCATGTGTCGGGAAACCGCATAAACTCACTATAAGTGGATCGCCCTGAGGATTTATGTCGTTTGAAAGCACATCAATGGTTAGCGGAACATTTACGAGTGTAGTATCGTAATCGGCTATAGCCAATATTGAATTACTGCCTGATCCGATTTTAACGGTCATTTCATCGGTATCAATGCATCCGGTTGAAAGATCCATAACCGTTAATGTAAACGTAGTTTCAGTACTTAACGGAAGCGTAGCCGGATTTGAGACAGAAGGATCAATAAGCAAATCAGCAGGTTGCCAGCTCCAGGCGTAAAACCCTGAACCTCCGGTCACCGACCCTGATAATCCGGTTGCGGTTCCCAGGTAAATGGTTTGATCGGTGCCCGCATCTGCAACAAGTTCTGTATTCAAAAAGATATACATCACATCCGAAATCACAATATCACCACAGGGGCCTGATCCCTTAACACTTAAAGTTAGAGTTGCCATTCCCGAAAATCCGCTTGCCGGTACAAATGTCGGATTAAGGGTTGTTGAATTTGTAAGACTTCCGGCTGACAGCGGCGACAGACTCCATTGCAGCGTGCTATAATCCGAAGCCGTTGCCTGTGTTATAGTGTGCCCGGTTCCAACACATGTTACTGCATCAGGACCAGCATTTACCTGAGGTGCTTTCTGAATAGTAAGTATTAAAAAGTCGCTAACATCAGGGCATGGAGTGTTTCCTCCGGCACTTATTGTAAGTATAACCTGTCCGATAGCTGCGTCAAGTGTACCAGGGGTATAAACCGGATTCGCAATGGCTGGATTATTAAATACACCGTTTCCACTGGATGTCCATAAAATATCAGTGCTGTTGGTAACATTAGCTCCTGAAATTGTAACAGGAGATAATTCGCATGTTGACAGATCAGTACCTGCATCAGCAGAACTAGCTGGTTGTATGGTTAATAACAGTACATCTGTTGCGTCGCCGCAGGAACCCAGACCTTCGGCCAACAAAGTCAGGCTGATGGTTCCGGATTCTCCGGATGCCGGCGTATAAACCGGATTCAGGGTGTTTTCACCTGTCAGGACTCCAATTCCGGTAGTTGTCCAGGTCAATGAAGAATAATTCTGTGCCGATGCCTGAGTAATTGTGAATGCAGAAGACTGACAATGTTCTTCATCTGGCCCTGCATCCGCTGTTGGTTTTCCGGCAATCGAAAGCATCATAACATCGGTAGAGGAAGGGCAATCCGCGCTGCCTGTAGCTGTTAGCGAGAGATAAACAAAGCCGTCATTAATATCATTCGGGCTAGGCGTATACGTTGGATTCAGAATACCTGGATCATCAAATAATCCGGTGCCTGAAGTAGTCCAAAGTAAACTCAGTCCATTGTTTACAGAGCTGCCACTTAACAAATAGGAATCTCCTTCGCATACAGTTGCATCAGATCCTGCAAAAGCTGAAACCTCTCCGGCGATATTTAATACCATCGAATCAGAAACTGATAAACATGTTCCAAGAGAATTTCCGGTTAAAATAAGCAGTACATCTCCCGTTTCTCCAGCTCCGGGAGTATAAGTAGGAGATAAAGTTGTGCTGTTTGTCAATGTTCCTGTTCCGTTGGTTGTCCACAACAGGCTACTGAAGTATTGAGCCGTTGCATCAGTAATTGTAAAGGACATGTTTCCGCAAACAGTAACATCTTCACCTGCAAATACTATAGGTGAGCGGTCAATGGTAAGTGTCATTTCATCCAGAACCGCAGGACAACTCTCATTACCCGTAGCAGTAAGAGTAAGTACAACCAAACCATTGGTAATATCAGTTATACTTGGTGTGTAAACCGGATTCGGAATTGTCGGATCGCTGAAAACCCCTGTTCCTGATGATGACCACAGCAAACTTGCATAGCTGGAAGCATTAGCGGTGCTCAGCACATAATCTGATCCTTCACAGATAACATCGTCGATACCGGCAAAAACCTGGGCTGGTTGAGTTACAAAAATATTAACAACATCAGCATCAGCCTGGCAAACGCCATTCGATATTGTCCACTCAAAGGCATATGTTCCATAGATCAGATTAGTAATTGTAGTATTCGGATCAGATGGATTTGCAATTGCCGCCGTATTCGGGCCAGTGAGCTGAGTCCAGGTACCTGCTCCGTAAACAGGGGTATTTGCTTGCAGATTTGTGGTAACAATGCCTGTTGAACTGCAGAATTCCTGATCAATACCAGCATAAGATGTTGTGGGAGGCACATAATTGATCACACTCATCGTGTCCGTTGACTGGCAACCACCTATTGAAATCGTATAACTGAAAACATATGGTATTGCGCTTGGGATCAAACCGGTTGAAACTGCAACACTTCCAATAGGAGGAAACAAATTCGGGATATTAGGGCCAGAGACAAATGCCCAGCTTCCGGTTCCGGGTTCAGGAGCATTTCCAACCAGGAAGGTCACGTCAGCATTGCATAACATCTGGCCTGGTCCTGCATTGGCGATAACCGGATCAACTTCTGTGATTACTGCAGTAGCGCTGACAACACAACCATTGGCATCAGTTACTGTTACAAGATAGGATCCGGCTGGCAGATTTATTGCAGTCGACGAATCCTGAGCAGGAACTGTATTCCATAAATAAGTATAATCAGGTGAACCTCCTGAGGCAGTAACAGTTATATAGCCTGTAGAACTTCCCGTACAGATTACAAATGTCTGATCTGATATTGTAGCAGTTAAAATGTCAGACTCGGTAACATCAATTGTACCCGTTACAGGGCCGCAACCATTGGCATCAACAACACTATAAATATATCCACTGCCGGCTGGAATGGAAGTGAAAACGCCATTCCCTATCTGAGTTACACCGTTAAATGTAAAGGTATATGGAGCTGTCCCACCGCTTGCGCTTATGGTCACTTCAGCAGTGCCTCCTGCACAAAGGATCGGGGTTGAAACACTTGCGGAAACCAATATAGGAGTGGGGCCAGTAACGTCAAGAGTGCCGGAAACCGGTCCGCAATTGTTGGCATCGTTAACGCTCCAGGTATAACCCGTGCCAGGCAGAACGAATAAAAATACTCCGTTTCCGATTTGAGTTACTCCATTAAATGTATACGTATATGGGGCTGCTCCTCCGGTTGCTATAAGTGTAACAGTAGCTGTATCATTACCGCATGGTGGATTGTTGGTATAAGTTGCCAGAACTTTAAGTGAATCAGGTTCTGCTACATCCAGAATTCCTGTGGCCGGACCACATCCAATTGCGTCGAAAACACTCCAGGCATAGCCGGTTCCGGCCGGAATACCTGTAAAAACGCCATTCCCGATCTGGGTTAACCCATTAAAAGTGAATGTATATGGCACAGTACCTCCTGAAGCCGTAATTGTAACCTCAGCAGTTCCTCCGGCACAAAGTATCGGATCAGTTACTGATGCTGAAGCTGCAGGTATTGGTGGTTCTGAAATGTCGATGGTACCCGATACCGGTCCACAACCATTGGCATCAGATACGCTCCATATGTACCCCGTTCCGGCAGGAATACCTGTAAAAATACCATTCCCTACCTGAACTACACCATTAAAAGTATAAGTGTAAGGCACAGTGCCGCCACTGGCAAGAATAATAACCGAAGCATTAGCACCTATGCAAGGAGCTGGATTAAGAATTATTGCTGTTGCAATAATTGCAGCAGGTCCGGATATGTCAAGCGTATTGGTTACCGGCGTGCACCCATTAGCATCAGTAACACTCCATATATAGCCTGTTCCTATTGGTATCGAAGTAAAAACACCATTGCCTGTCTGGGTTACACCGTTAAATGTGTATGTATAAGGGGCAGTACCTCCAGTTGCAGAAAGTGTAACTGTAGCAGTTCCGCTGCTGCAAGGGGGATCATTTACATAAGAAACTGACGCACTAAGCAAGGCAGGTTCGGTTATATCGAGAGTGCCTGTTACCGGCCCGCATCCGTTGGCATCCGTAACACTCCATACGTATCCGGTTCCAGCCGGAATAGCAGCGAAAACACTGTCACCAAGCTGAGTTACACCATTAAAAGTATAGGTATAGGGGGCTGTTCCGCTGGCTGCGTTAATAGTTACAGTTGCAGTTCCACCTGCACATAATATCGGGCTTGTGACTGCTACTGTGGCTGAAGGAATTGGTGGCGAAATAACATCTAAAGTACCGGTAACAGGATCACATCCTCCGGCATCGGTTACACTCCATATATACCCGGTTCCAGCCGGAATACCAGTGAATATTCCATTACCTACCTGGGTAACACCATTAAAAACAAACGTGAAAGGTGCTGTTCCTCCGGTTACCTGGATACCAACAATAGCTGTTCCCCCGATACATGGGATTGGAAGTAATACGATGGCATTAGCTGTAAATACATTATTTTCGATAACATCGATAGTTGAAGATACCGGGCCACAACCATTTACATCATCTACGCTCCATATATAGCCGGCTCCTGCCGGGATACCCGTAAATACGCCATTACCTATCTGGGTAACCCCGTTAAAAGTGAATGAATAAGGCGCTGTTCCACCATTAGCAGTAAGGGTAATTGTTGCCGTACCACCCGTACAAGGTATAGATGCAGTAACTGAAGCTGAAGCGCTTAATAAAGCAGGTTCGGTAACATCGAGAATTCCGCTAAACGGACCACAACCATTTGCATCGGTAACACTCCATGTATAACCGCTTCCAGCCCCGATTCCTGTAAATACACTATCACCAACCTGCGTTATTCCATTAAAAGTATAGGTAAAGGGAGCTATTCCGCTGGTAGAAGTGAGGGTGACAATTGCCGTTCCTCCAAAACATAGAATTGGATTTGTTACTACGGCATTAAAAACTGGTAAAGGAGGCTCATTAACGTTGATAGTTCCGGCCACAGGTCCGCAGCCATTAGCGTCGGTTACACTCCAGGCATAGCCACTACCGGCAGGGATGCCTGTAAAAACGCCGTTACCAACCTGGGTTACTCCGTTGAAAGTAAAGGTATAGGGTTCAGTACCACTTGCGGCTAAAATGGTAACCGTTGCAGTGCCACCTGCGCAAAGTATAGGAACTGTAACTATGGCAGTTGCTGCAGGGATCGGAGGTTCAATAACCAGAAGGTTTCCGGTTTTGGTGCATCCGTTGGCATCGGTAACACTCCAGGTAATGGTGCCGGCAGTTACGCCTGTAAAAAGGCCATTCCCAACTTGCGTCACGCCATTCAACGTATATGTTAAAGGAGCTGTTCCCCCACTGGCTGAGATAAATACGATAGCAGTTCCACCAATGCAAGGTATTGGAAGCAATACGAGTGCTGCAGCTGTTATTGCCGGAGGTTCAGTAATACTTAGTGTACCGCTTACAGGACCACAACCATTTACATCGGTTACACTCCATAAATAGGCATTTCCGGCCGGGATACCTGTAAAAACGCCATTCCCGATTTGAGTTACTCCGTTAAAAGTAAAGGTATAAGGCGCTGTGCCACCTGTTGGAAGTATGGTTACAGTTGCAGAATCACCACCACAAAGTATCGGAATTGTTATACCAGCTGTTGCTGTAAGAATTGCAGCACCGGTTATATCCAGGGTTCCGGCAACAGGGCCGCAATTATTAGCATCATCAACACTCCATGCATATCCTGTTCCGGGAGGAACAGGGGTAAATACGCCGTTCCCGACTTGAGTTACGCCGTTAAACGTATATGTATAAGGCGCTGTTCCACCTATTGCCTGAAGAGTAACCGTTGCTGTATCGTTGCCGCATGGACCAATGTTGACATAAGATGCTGCTACAGCTAATAAAGCAGGTTCAGTAACATCCAATAATCCTGTTACCGGGCCACAACCAATAGCATCAACTACACTCCATACATAACCTGTTCCAGCCGTAATTGTTGTAAAAATACCGTTGTTAACTTGTGTAACACCATTCAAAGTATAGGTATAAGGCGGGGTTCCGAAATCAGCAAAAATAGTGACCGTTGCGGCTCCGCCGGCACATGCTATCGGAATAGTTACCGAAGCCGATGCAGATGGTATCGGAGGTGCTGTTACATCAAGTAAGCCGGAATCCGGTGTACAACCGTTTGCATCAGTAACACTCCAGGCATATCCTGTTCCTGCAGGAATACCAGTAAAAACACCATTACCAACCTGAGTAACACCATTAAATGTAAAGGTGTAAGGAAGTGTTCCGCCGGTAGCTGACACAACAACAGTTGCAGTAGCACCTATACATGGCGGAGGAAGCAGGACAATAGCATTTCCTGCTATGGAATCAGGTCCGGCAACATTCAGCAATCCTGTTTCAGGGCCGCAACCATTGCTATCTGCAACGCTCCATGCATATCCGTTTCCGGCAGGTATGGAGGTAAAAACACCATCGCCAACCTGTATAACCCCATTAAAAGTATAGGTATAGGGCGCAGTGCCCCCTGAGGCTGAAAGTGTGATAGTTGCAGAGTCGCCTGCACAAGTTATCGGAGTAGTTACAGCTGCTGTAACTGTAAGAGGCGGAAGTTCAGTAATAACAGCAACGGCAGTAACAGGGCCGCAACCATTGGCATCAGTTACAGAAACCGTATAGGACCCAGCCACCAAACCGGTTGCTGTAGGGGTTGTTTGTACCGGAACAGTACTCCATACATAGGAATAAGGAGGTACACCACCCAGCGCCTGGGCTGTAGCGCTACCTGTATTTTGTCCGGCACAAAGAATAGTATCATTAACTACAACATCAACGGAAATAGCCGAATCAGGCTCAGAAATTGTAACAGATAGTGTATCGGTACAGCCATTTGCATCGATTACAGCTAACAGATATGTTGCAGCAGCAAGATTGGCAAATAAGCCCCCTGCCTGCAGAGTGCCTCCGTTAATACTGTATTGATAGGCGGGAGTGCCACCTTTAGCAAAAACAGTAACTGAACCGGTTGCTTCGCCGAAACAGTCAACATTTACAATATCTGTCACTGCAAGCACAAGCGAATCAGCAGGTTGGGTTACTACTACAGTAGCTGAGTCGGAACATCCTTCGGCATCAGTAACTACTACGGTATAAGTTCCCGCAATAAGATTAAGAATGGTCTGCGTGGTTTGAACAGGAACTGTATTCCATTCAAAAGTGTATGGAGGAGATCCTCCTGCAACCGAAACGGTGGCAGTACCATCATCACCTCCGAAACAGTTAACCGGCGTAGCGGATGCCGAAACATTCATTGGCGCCTGCTTTATAACTTCAACAAGTTGTTCGCAGGCATATGAATTTCCGTTTATATCAACAACTGTCCAGATGACTGAAGTAATTCCAACCGCAAACTGAGCCGGAGCATCATTGGTTAAACTGAAAATACCACAATTGTCATCAACAAGCACGGGTGGGCTGAGCGTTATTGTATCGGTAAGCAATGCACAGTTTGGGATTAAAAATGTAATATCATCAGGACAAATCATTGAAGGATTTTCGCTGTCATATACAGTAACTGTAAAACTACAGGTATCCGATAATCCTTCGGCGTCAACAACTATATAGGTAATAGTTGAAACTCCTGTAACAAAATCATAATTATTGAGATAATTGATCCCTGTGGGAGGCGAAGCATCAGTATTCGCACCTGTCATAATCCATGTCAGGGAAACAATATTACCATCCTGATCAAATATGGTGGCAGCCAGATCATCAACCTGGGCCCCGCAAACTGTTATATCGGATCCTGATGTAATATTTCCCGGGCAACTGACTGTTGGCGCATAACTTACCGGCAAAATGACAATATTCACGATAGCTGTGTCGCAACTACCGGAAGCATCACATATCTGGTAGATAAAACTGTCGTTTCCATTTATATTTGGATTTGGGGTATACGTCATGGTTCCGTCGGGATTCAAAACCACATTACCTTGCGATGGTATTGAAATAACCGATACAGGAGTTCCTGGCAAAGGTCCGTTGCAACCATAATAATCATTCCCTAAAACAGGAATAATTACGGGTGTATTTTCTTCAATTGTTGCATCATTAGGCCTGGCAAGTGGTCCATCATAGGCCACTACCTGAAAATTATCAATAAATAACCGCCCGTCGCCCGCTCCACCTGCGCCATTGCTGGCAAATAAACGAATATAAAGGTCGGATCGGTTATTAATCAGATCTACTGTTGACCAATCAACAACTTTCTCGTACCATATTCCTGACGAAAGCAATGACATGGATCCGTTAACCGTATAACTGAATGGATCGGTACTGTAGGAAAAGTTAATGGTTTGAGCAGCACGGTTTCCTCTGCGGGCCTGCACATAAAGTTTGAACTTGCGGTATTTATAAAGACTATCGCCACTGAGATGAAACTGAAAATAGCGTTGATTGGTAAAATTCGAGGGGTCCATGTAAATAGCCGGAGCGCCAATCACGTTATTAACATAAGCCAGGGCACCTGTTGTAGTACCTTGAGTAAGATCAACAAAAAACAGTTCGGAAGAAGTAGCCTCACAGGCAATTCCTGATGCGCTTTGGTTCGGACTGATCGGATATCCGGTAGCACCGGTAAAATTATAGTTTACTAATAACACACCCGGGGTTATCGAAACCGTTTGAATACAGGAAGTACTATTCCCATTCAGATCGGTTGCTGACCAGGTAATAGTAGTCAGGCCCGAAGGATATGGGGCATTCAGTGCAAGTCCGTCGCTCCTTGTGCCGGTAGCCATTCCTGAAACAATACCACAATTATCCGTAACTGTAGCGATTCCGACTGTAATGTTGGCAGTGCAGCTATCCTCGGCATAAGTAGCATTGATATCAGGCGGGCAGATTATTACAGGTAATTGCGTATCGGTTACCGTTACTGTAAAATTGCATGTAACCGTGTTACTTTGAGCATCAGTAACAATATAAAACACTGTTGTAATCCCGGAATTAAAGGAATAAGAAACCAGATTATTAATTCCGGTTGCCGGTGAGTTGGCATTTGTGGCACCTGCCATAGCCCATGTAACAGAAACGATATCGTTGTCGGGGTCGGAATAAACAAGAGAAATACCACTTACCAGTGCTGAACATAAACCGGGCTCTGCAACAGCAACCTGGTTTCCCGGACATAATATAACCGGTGTAGCAGGAATCGCATTCTCAGAAATAAAATAGTTGTGCGCAGTGGAATACGGGAACGGATAGTTTGGAAAACCTGCGAAGGCTGAATAATCGGTATCAAAAGTATTAGTAATATAAACAGTCGTATTTTCAGGTAAACTGCCTGCCTCCGGAAATGCCGGGCTATAAGCTCTTAACCCTGAGCCAGTCAGTGACGGGCTTGCCATCGAAGAAGCACTGAACAAGTAAGGCATCAGTAGAAAAATCATTCCGAATGCCTTCGCACAGATCCGGATATATAAAGATTTTTTCATCTTAGTATTTTTTATTTTGACTTTGGTAAGATGCCTGGCAGGCAAACAGGGAATAAGACATGATGTAACAAGACTATTATTTCAATGGTTAATTATTCAATCATGGCCGACTCTCATTACTATTTTATAAACGTTTGTCCTTCTAATTCCGGAAACTTTGATTGAATAACCGGGATTCTGAAAGAACACATATTGCATGTTCCTTTATTGTTGTTGTTTGATAGCGAGTTAGGAAAATGTTTAAAAAATCAACTGTGGCAGATTTTTTATAATATACTCCTAATCATAGTGCAAGTTATTACAAAAAAAAGCCAGCATTAGGCGGGTTGAAATAAGTTATTAAACGATTTATTAACAATCATATAACTGTATATCAATGTTTTAAATGCTTTTTTAAACCCCCTGATTTTGGACCTTTAACTGAAGTGAACAGCATATTTTAAACTATGAAGATGTGAATATTTATAAAGGAACCTGAAAGTGGAAATAATCCTGCCAAAGATCTATCCTGCTTTTTAAACTTTCAGGTTGGCAGGAAACCAGTTCCAGGGTGAGGATAAAACACAAATTCGAGCTTTACCAATAAAAAGTATATCTATTCCGAATAAGTTAAAAAAAGCAAAAAACACAACACTTAACAGGCTTTAGTTCACCGATAATAAAGAAAAATACCTATATTTGCATTACTCAAACGAACGCCTGATTTTAGTGTATTTAACAGAAGTTCTGCACAACTCTCTGTGATTCTGAATGAAATTTCAATAATTAACAATAAAAATCAATTCTTATGAAAACAAAACTTTTTTTAGCATTAGGACTTGCAGTTATTATGTTGGGATCCTCCTGCGTTAGCCAGAAAAAATACAAAGCACAGGTTACCAGTTTCGAAACGCTGAATGCACAATATACCAAGAAACAAAGCGACCTCAATGCCTGCGAAACAGCTAAGGCTAATTACCTGAAACAGATTGAAGATCTGAACAGGCAAATTGCCGATATGAACAAGGAACAATCCTATCTGAAAAGCAATAACACTGTTGTTTTAAATCAGTTAGAAGCTCTTTCGGTAATTTCAAGTTCACAGGCCGAAAGCATTAAAAAATCAATGGAAAACCTCGGCATGAAAGATGCTTACATCCAGGGATTGCAAACATCTCTTGCTCAGAAAGATTCGCTTAACTTGGCTCTTGTAATGAATCTTAAAGGCGCTATCGGCAATATGGAAGACAAGGATATCAATATTAAGGTGGATAAAGGGGTTGTGTTTATTGATATTTCGGACAAACTTTTATTCAAAAGCGGAAGTTATGTTGTAACCGATAAAGCTAAAGAAGTACTCGGAAAAGTAGCATTGGTTCTGAAAAATCAGCCAAATATGGAATTTATGGTCGAAGGACATACGGATAACGTTCCTTTCAAGCGCGGCGACCTGGTTGACAACTGGGATTTAAGCGTAAAACGTTCGACCACCATCGTTCGTCTGCTTCAGACACAATATGGACTTGATCCTTCAACAATCATTGCCGCCGGACGCAGCGAATACCAGCCAATTGCTTCGAACAGCACAGATGATGGAAAAGCAGCTAACCGCCGTACCCGTATCGTTATTCTGCCACAACTTGATCAATTCTTTAAACTGCT
>CAZOXJ010000015.1:17122-32695 GCA_964583325.1 uncultured Lentimicrobiaceae bacterium | reverse complement strand
GAAGGATACTTTTCTGCTGGTTTCAAATCCAGCGCTTTTCGGTAATCCGCAACAGCACCATTATAATTTGCAGCAACAAAAAGTTTATCTGCTGAAGTAATTGCACTGGCATAATCGGCATCCAGTTTTTTCTGTTCGGCAATTAATGTATTTATTTTTTCGACCTGCGATTTGGGGTAGGTTTCCGATGGTTTAATGCCTGAGGCTGTTTTATATGAAGCAATAGCTTCAACCAATTTCTGATTCGCGAAATTTGCATCACCTTCAGTAACAGCCCGGGTATAATTTTCGTCGGCTGAACGCTCGTCAGTAAGGATTTTATTGATTTTAGCGAGCTGATCCTGAGGGTATTTTTCAGTCTTTTTTAGTTCGGAAGCTTCGGTATATGCGGTGGTTGCCAGGCTAAACTCTTTTGCGGCTAACAACTGGTCGCCGTTTTTAATTGCTGAATTATATTTCTCATCAGTAATTTTCTGAGCGGCTACAGCTGCGGTTATTTCAGCAATTTTATCCTGGGGATATTGCTCTGCAGGTTTTATGGCAAGCGCTTCCTGAAACGAAGTGAGTGCCAACGAATAATTAGCTGTTTCCAAGGCTTTATCTCCTTTTGAAATTGCAACTGAATATTTGTCGGAATCCGTTTTTAGTTTAGCTAAAATCTTATTGATCTCGGCTGATTTATCCTGGGGATATTTTTCTGATGGTTTAATGGTGATAGCTTGCTTATATCCGGCAAGAGCTTCGTCATATTTTTGTTCCGTGAAATAGGTATCAGCTGATTTAATTGCTGATGCATAGTTTTCGTCCTTGCTTTTAAAAAGTGCAAGTTGATTTTGAGCTTCAGTTATTTTTTGCTGCGGATAGGTTTCGTCGGGTTTCAGTTCGAGCGCTTTTGTATATTCAACGATCGATTCAGCATATAAATTCCGGGTAAACAGTTTATCTGCTTCAGCAATTGATTTTTTATAATTCTCGTCAAGCGATTTTTGAGAAGCAACCAATGCAGTAATTTCTTCAATTTTTTGTTTTGGATACGCTTCTCCCGGCAACAGCGAAATTGCATTCCGGTAATGACTTAACGCTGGATCATATTTTTTCTCGCCCAGGGATTGATCCCCGTTTTTAATAGCAATGTCATATGCTTCTTTGCGGGAAGTCTTTTCAGTGATCAGTTTTTCGATTTCAGTAATTTTTGTTTTCGGATAGGTTTCGGCCGGATTAATAGCCAGGGCAGATTTAAAACCTATTAAAGCAGCCTCATAATCACCTTGGTTGAAAAGGGTTTCGGCACTGGCGAGCGCTGCGTCGTATTTCTGCTGATCCGATTGAAGTTGCGACTCGCCGCTTTTCGTCTTTTCAAGCATTTCTTTCGGATAGCGGGCTTCCGGTTTTGATTTCAGCGCTTCCTGGTATTTGAGGCGGGCGCTGGCAAAATCGCGGTTGATGTAAAACTGGTCGGCCTGCTCAATGGATTTGTCGTAAGTATCCTGCAGGTTTTTTGTGTCAGCAAGAGATTTCTCAATCTCCCTGATTTTCTCACCGGCGTATTGGTTCGATGGGGTCAACTCCAATGCTTTCCTATATTCGGCTAGCGCTTCGGTTCGTTTTTCGGCCTGAAGCAACTTATCAGCGGCGGCAATAATTTTGGCTGATTGCTCAGCTTTTATTTTGAACTCTGACTGTTGTTTTTTCGTATTCGAAATTTTGTCCTTAACTGCTTTGGCATCGGGTTTCACGGCAAGTGCAGTTTCATAAAACATAACAGCTTTATCAAAATCCGTTGCAGCCAGAGCTCTGTCGCCATTGGCAACGGCATCGTTAAAATATTCCTGGTCGGCCGGATCGGTATACACAGCACTGATTTGTTTCAGCCGGTCCTTCGGAAATTGTGCTGCGGGATCAATGGAGAGCGCTTTCTGGTATTCGGCTTTCGCCCTGGGATAGTCTTTTAACTTAAAAAAGTTTTCAGCTTTAATAATCAGATCTTCGAAAAGTGTTGATCTTGAGCCTTCACTTGCGTCGAGTATGGCATTAATTTCAGTTATTTTTCCGGATGCGTATTTAAGCTCGGGTTTTGCAAAATTTGCTTTTTCGTAAAGCATCAAAGCTGTTGCATAATCTTTGGCAGCCAATGCCTGGTCAGCCTGCTGTATCAGCGCAGCATACCCGGTAGCATTGGTTTGGGTTTGTGCCAGGCAAGGATTGGAAACAAGCGATAAAAAGATAATTCCGGCAATTGCAAGCAGTAAAATTATAGTTGAGCCCTTCCGGGGTTTTTGGTTCTTCATTGATTAATCAGGTTTGATAATTGGGAACAGAAAATAGTAACGGTCTATTTACGGATTTATTGGATTAAAATCAGGCGAATTCACATTTTATTGATTTGAATCTGTTGATGTTATGAATCTTTAACGTTTGATATTTTAAAGGATACGTCCATCGGTAATTAACAGTTTCCTATCGCTCATATCGGCCAGTTCCTGGTTATGGGTTACAATCACGAAAGTTTGATTGAATTCTTTCCGCAGGGTAAAAAACAACTGATGTAATTCTTTTGCATTAGCTGAGTCCAGGTTTCCCGAAGGTTCATCCGCAAGTATCACGGCAGGGTTGTTCATCAGGGCACGGGCTACAGCTACGCGCTGCTGCTCTCCACCCGAAAGCGCCGAAGGTTTATGGTCGCAGCGATCAGTCATACGAAGAAACTCAAGCAGGGTCATAGCTCTTTTTGTAGCCTCTTTGTGCGAACTTCCTGCTATAAATGCCGGAATACAAAGGTTTTCGAGCGCTGTAAACTCCGGTAAAAGGTGGTGGAACTGGAATACAAAACCGATGTTTTTGTTGCGGAACTGAGCCATCTTTTTCTCGTTGAGCTTTGCCACATCCTGGTTGTCAAATTCTATTGACCCCGAAGTAGGCCGGTCGAGTGTTCCGATAATCTGAAGCAGCGTTGTCTTCCCGGCTCCCGAAGCGCCAACTATCGAAACAATTTCCCCTTTATTAATCAGCAGGTCAATGCCTTTAAGCACTTCGAGTGAACCATACGATTTATGAATGTTTTTCCCGGATATCATACTTTTGTTTGTGGCTGTAAAGGTACGATTTATGTAATTTAAACGCTAAGTGGATGTTGATGATATCCGCAGCAATTGGAATTCACATTTTTTAAAAGGAAAAGAAACCCGTTAAGTTTGTTTTTATCCGTTGTTTTTTCTTAATCTCTGGTAATCGATATAGTATACTATTTTAAGCGATATATTGTTGAGCTGAGGCTCCATAAAAGTATCGTTCAGATTATTAAAATAGCTGCCCGAAACGGTGTCTGTTTCTGTTGTAATTTCATTTTTCCACACAAAATTGAGGCTGCTGCCCGGAGCAAATATCCAGGAGAAAACCATATCGATATTGAATGAGTTAAAATTGAAATCATGTGATTTGTTGTAGTCAGTTGCTGGTTCCAAACGACCGTTTTCAAGCAAGGTGTAAAAACTGTGGTATTTCCCGCGGGCATAATAATGACGGGCAGTTATACTTAACGATACATCATTTTTAAACAGGTATTTGCTGCTGAAAGAATTTTCATTCACATAAATTTCTCTGTTGCCAAAAATTACTTCATTTACTTCTTTACCTGCAAATCCGTAGTCGTTGGTATTTTTCTCGTAACTGCTAGCCACATTGAACATGAAATGATCGTTCAATCTTACAATTGGTGATAATTCAACTTCGAAACCTTTAGAGTTATCACGAGCCGAATAATATCCGCTCAGTTCGCCATCGAGGGCAATCTGATTGCGGTAATCCGACGAAAATCCTATATACACCCATGTGCTTTTCGGATTCAGATAGTACATTCCTGCGGTTCTGGGTTCATAATAATCGTAGGTTTCGGTAAAAGTATGACCGGCTTCGGCCCACATCGAAAAATAATTAAGTGTAGTTAAAAAGGTATTGTACTCTACTTTTGCAGTTTCAGGTTTATGAGTCGTATAATTATTTTGGTTTACTAAGCTTATTGTGTTGGTCATATCGCGAAGCAACCAGAATGGCTTATAGAAATTGTAACTCAAACTGGCGGTATTGTTATTGTAATTATTATAAATTGTGAGCCCCATATCATTGGCATCAAATTTATTGTCCATCGACGAACGGCTCAATGACCATTGGAAATTGCCATTTGTTTTTGCTGTAATGATTCCGTATTTGAAACCTCTCGAAATATCCTGTTTCAGATCGTTTTGCTCTGACGAAATAAATACCTGGCTCAAACCTGCTGAAAGAGCAATGCGGTACGAATTCGATCTGTCGTTAAGTGTAAGCCCTGTTGCTGTTACATTTGCATCGCGAAAGTGGTTATCGCGCAGCACATTGGTGTTGGTTATATAGAAATCGGAATTATTTTTAAGTGCCTGGTCAACAACAATCTGGTTGTAATTGGTAAGTGGATCAGTAAGAATTCTGCGTTCGTCGCCATCAGCATTTTTAGCTATCGCATAGGTATTAGCAGTAATTGCATTTAATATTCCGATGGCAAGCCCTTTTTTATTTCGTCCTGATATTTTGGTTGTGTTTACCAGTTTCTGTTGTACAGGATTTTTATAAAGATACTCGCCTTCATTGAGTTCATTTTCAGCATAATAGAAAAGGGCAGGTGTTTTGCCGATTCTGCGCGAATAAAATATATCACCCTTCTTGAATAAATCTACGGCTTCCTTAAAGAAAGGTCGTTGCTCTTCATATACTGTTTCGAAAGCCGTTAAATTTTTCACTTTATTGTCCGATTGTACCTGGCTGAAATCGGGAAGCAACGACATGTCAAGTGTATAACTTTCATTCATTCCTAATTTCAGATCCATTCCGCCACCAAATGAAGTGGAAATATCCTTTTCGGTCGACGGGTTAGGGAAATGTTCAGCCTGTAGCAGTAAATAGGGTGTTGCTGACAGCCGCACCGGTGGTTTAATGTTACTGATTCCAAGCAGGGTTCCCCAATACGGCAGATCATTTTTTGTTTCGGGCATTTCGAGTGCCCATTGGTCGGTTTCGCGGTAACGGCGGATAGTGCGTGTAATCTGCATGCCCCATTCCTGCGACTGGCTTCCGGCAAAACGCAATGCTGAGTATGGTATTTTGAGTTCGGCAATCCATCCTTTACTGGTAATCTGCACTTCGCTGTCCCACACGGCATCATAGGTTTCGTCCGATTCACGCCAGTCAATCTGAACCCCCGAAGCAGTTATTAAAAACGAAAACGCATCGAGCTGGTTGTTATACGTGTCGAATTCAACACTGAACATATCCGCATTGAGATGATCGTCGTCGCGTAAACCGAGTTGTCGCAGAATACTGTCAGGATTAGGATCGTACATTTCAGCCAATATATAAATAGCATAATCGTCGTAAGTGATTTTTACTTCTGTACGGAAGGATGGATCGGCTTCATAAACAGGCAGGAATTGCCGAAAATCGGTAATAGGAATGATCGACTGCCATATTGAATCCTGAGGGAAACCATCAATTTTAGGAGCAAGAACTGTTTTTTTAGTCACAGTTGATTTCCTGTTCGAACGGGGATCCGGATTATCCGAAGCAAATGAATTTGCGAAGAAAAATAAAGTAATAATTAAAGTTAAAAGGAAGCGCACAGGAAAATAATTTTGTATGCAAAGATATACGTTGCCTTTTATTCCTGTATTGTTATAAAAATAATTATTTTAGCAGCGCGAACCAGTTTTGGAACCATAGGCTGAAGATTTGAGTTGGTAGGTCATAACGTGTTTATAATCATCATTTTAAATGCGTTGTAAAAGCTAACTAAAATCCTCGGAATATCTTATATGAGATTGAAAACCGATTTTTAATATTTTAAACCACAGCAATGAATCTTCACGAATACCAGGCAAAACAAATATTGAGTAGTTTCGGAGTGCCTGTACCTAAGGGTATTATGGCTGAAACCATCGAACAGGCTGTTGATGCAGCTAAAGAAATTCAAAAATTAAGCGGATCGCAGTTTTGTGTGGTCAAAGCCCAGATACATGCCGGCGGCCGCGGAAAGGGCGGCGGTGTTAAACTGGCAAAATCACTCGATGATGCCCGCGAAAAAGCTACCAATATCCTTGGGATGAACCTCATAACTCCGCAAACCGGGGCGCAGGGAAAACTGGTACGCAAAGTGCTTATTCAGGAAGATGTGTATTATCCGGGTAATTCCGAAACCAAGGAATTTTACCTGAGTATGCTGCTGAACCGCCAGGAAGGGAAAGTAATGATCATGTATTCGACCGAAGGCGGAATGGATATTGAAGAAGTGGCTGAACACACGCCCGAAAAGATTTTTGTTGAGAATATCGACCGGAAGGTTGGTTTACAGCCTTTCCAGTGTCGTAATGTTGCTTTTAACTTTGGTCTGTCAGGCGAAGCGCATAAAAATATGGTGAAATTCGTGAAAGGCATTTACGATGCTTACATGGGTGCTGATTGTGCCATGCTCGAAATAAACCCTGTATTAAAAACCAGCGACGATAAAATACTGGCTGTCGATTGCAAAATGCGTCTCGATGGCAATGCTTTATATCGTCATCCGGATTATGCTGCCATGCGCGATATTCATGAAGAAGATCCTTCGGAAGTGGAAGCCGGAAAGTACAATCTGAATTATGTAAAACTTAACGGAAACGTAGGTTGTATGGTAAACGGCGCAGGCCTTGCCATGGCAACCATGGATATTATTAAACAATGCGGCGGCGATCCGGCCAATTTCCTTGATGTTGGTGGTACAGCCAATGCCGAACGTGTTGAACGTGCATTTCGTATTATTCTGAAAGATCCTGCCGTTAAAGCGATTCTGGTAAATATTTTCGGAGGGATTGTTCGTTGCGACCGCGTTGCTCAGGGAATTGTTGATGCTTATAAGAATATCGGGAATATTCCTATTCCTATTATCGTCAGACTTCAGGGAACAAATGCTGAAGAAGCGAAAGAACTTATAAATAATTCGGGATTAGCCGTTTTTTCAGCTACTTCGTTGCAGGAAGCTGCTGACCTGGTGAATAAAGTGCTTCAAAATTAATTAGTTGATATACGGGATTGCAAATCCCGGGCTCATTAGGTGCGGATTGCAAATCCGCACCAGCCAAACAAATCTGCATAACAGCAAAAAACGCACCCTGTAACTTGCAAGGTGCGTTTTTCAATTATGGTAAACTTAAAAACTATTTAAAAGCCAACTCAATCGGGTGAGTTTTCTCCTCGATCTTACTTAACATAGTATCATCGAAAATAAAATCGGTGAGTTTATTATCAAGATACAATTGGTAAGCATACATATCGAAATAGCCGTGGCCGCTCAGGTTGAAAAGGATAGTACGTGGCGAATTTTCCGCTTTGGCTTTCAATGCTTCGCGAATGGTGGCTGCAATGGCATGAGAAGTTTCAGGTGCAGGAAGGATGCCTTCGGCCTGTGCAAATTTAAGTCCGGCTTCGAAACATTCCAGCTGATCAATTGCCTGGGCTTCAACTATTCCTTCGTTAACCAGGGCACTTACAAGAGGTGCCGCTCCATGGTAGCGTAATCCACCTGCGTGAATTCCGGGAGGAATAAAGTCGTGCCCGAGTGTATGCATGGGTAGGAGTGGAGTCATGCCAGCAACATCACCGAAATCGTACCTGAAAATTCCTTTCGTGAGTTTTGGGCATGAGGTGGGTTCGACGGCAATAAACCTGGTTTTCTTTTTTCCGTCGAGGTTGTGCCTTACGAACGGGAAAGAAATACCTGCAAAGTTGGAGCCGCCTCCAAAACAGCCAATTACCACATCGGGATAGTCACCTGCTTTTTCGAACTGCTTTTCAGCTTCAAGTCCAATAATGGTTTGATGCAGCAACACATGGTTCAAAACACTGCCAAGCGAATATTTTGTATTGGGATCGCTCACAGCAAGTTCAATAGCTTCGCTGATAGCAATACCCAGGCTGCCCGGACTATCAGGATGTTTTGCAAGTATGTTTCGTCCGGCTTGTGTGGTATTACTCGGCGAAGCTTCCACTTTCCCGTTCCATAAATTCATCAGCATTTTGCGGTAAGGCTTTTGTTCGAAACTAACTTTCACCATAAAAACCTGCAAGTCGATGCCAAAGTGGTTGCATGCAAAACTCAAAGCACTTCCCCATTGACCGGCGCCCGTTTCGGTGGCAATCTTTTTTATGCCTTCCATTTTATTGTAATAGGCTTGCGGAATAGCTGTATTTGTTTTGTGCGAACCTGCAGGGCTTACCCCTTCGTATTTGTAGTAGATTTTAGCTGGAGTGCCCAACATTTTTTCGAGGTTTATCGCCCTGTATAAAGGCGATGGCCTGAACATAGCATACAAATCCCTGACTTCATCGGGGATATTGATATACCGTTCGCCCGACATTTCCTGCCGGATCAGTTCGTCGGGGAAAAGGGCACCCATCGAAGCGCCATCAAGCGGTTTAAGCGTTCCGGGATGCAGGGGCGGCAGCATTTTCCCGCCAAGGTCAGCTGCAATATTATACCATTTATCAGGCATTTCGGAAGGTTGTAGCACTATGTTTCTATTGTTGTTTTTCATAACAAGTAAGTGTTTAAGTAAGAAATGGATTGGATTGAAAACGAAAAAGGCACATCGTAACGATGTGCCCTTGCAAGGAGTAATTTCTATATTTTATTACATACCCGGGATTACGCTACGATGTGCATTAGCCATCGGCGCCACCAATTGTTGGAAGGAGTATGTGAGTAATTGATCATTGTTTGATTTTGTAATGCAAAGATAGAAAAATTATCAATTCAGTTTGGAGTATGTTTAAAATTATTGTTTTTAACTTTCAGAAGGGGCGAAGGGGAGACATGGCGAAGGGGCGACAAGGAGAAGGGGTGACAAGGCGAAGGGGAGACGAGGAAAGCAAATGAAATTTTGCATTTAGCTCTGAATTTGATTTACATTACCTTTGCAACGTCATTCAAACAAATAAGCTCATATGCAGACAGCCGAACGCAGCTCCGGTCACGATCCTTCCGAACAGGTAATTTATAACCGATGTCTTTATGCCTACAAAGCAGCTTCAGAAATAGTAAAAGGCAATATAATTGAGCTTGGAAGTGGCGAAGGTTATGGTATACAGCTACTTGCTCCGCTTGCTCAACGTTATCTCGCAGTTGATAAATTTGATACTGATATTTCGGGCCACGCCAATGTTGAATTCCGGAAACAGTTGCTGCCTTCGCTGGCCGGTATTGCCGATAACAGCTTCGATTATGCAGTAACTTTCCAGGTTATTGAGCACATTCAGGATGATACTACTTTTATAAGCGAAATACATCGTGTACTTAAACCGGGTGGAAAATTACTGCTTACCACGCCAAACCGGCTGATGTCGCTAACCCGCAATCCCTGGCATATCCGCGAATATACTGCTGATGAATTATCGGCACATGTAAGTAAAAGTTTTGAAAAAGTTGAAGTAAAAGGAGTTTTTGGTAGCCCTGTTGTTATGGAATACCACGTCAGGAATAAAGCTTCCGTGGAGCGGATAACAAGGTTCGATATTCTGAAACTTCAGTACAGGCTTCCTCGGCAACTTCTGCAGATTCCTTATGATATAATGAACAGGCTCAACCGCCGCAGACTGCTCGATGGCAATACCGAAATTGTAAACAAGGTTTCCCTTTCCGATTTTTTTCTGAAAGATATTACCGAAAACTGTTTCGACCTTTTTGTAATTGCCACGAAATAGTATTTCCTGGTTTTGATTCCGTTTTATCATCCATCTTTTTTTATACTAAGTGTGTATAATACACTTATGTCGATTTATTAATATGTAGTACAGGCGATTGTAAATTTATTTGACAATTGTAGTTCGTTTTTTTGATTGTATAATCTTTGATTTTCTTTTTTATTTATCAATCAGTACTTTGTAAAATTATTTATAAACAAAATTTTTTTCATCCAATTTGCACTTTTTTGTTGGTATAATTTAAAACATCTATATATTTGATGCACCTCAAATCAAGTATATTAACCAAATTTCAACTTATCTTATGAAAAGAATTTTTACACTGATTGCTCTTACATTGGCAGCAATACCTGTATTCGCCAGTGAGGCTGACCTGAAAATCCCAAATCTTTCTCCTGATCAGTATAACCTGCTGTTGTTCGGATTTCTGATTTGTATACTTGGATTGCTATTCGGGTATTACCAGTTCAGTAAAGTTAAACGACTCAAAGCGCACAAGAGTATGCTTGATGTTGCTAACATCATTTTCGAAACCTGCAAGACTTACCTTATTCAACAGGGTAAATTTATCCTGATACTTTTTGCATTTATAGCGGTTTGTATTGCATTCTATTTCGGATACTTACAGGAAATGAGCTTTGGTGGTGTGTTGCTGATTCTCTCCTGGACCGTTGTCGGAATTATGGGTTCATACGGTGTTGCCTGGTTTGGCATCCGGATGAATACTCTGGCCAACAGCCGTATGGCATTTGCTTCGCTGGAGCGCAAGCCTATTAAATTATTGAATATTCCACTCGATGCCGGAATGAGTATCGGCGTTTTGCTCGTAAGTGTCGAACTTATCATGATGCTTATCATCCTGCTTTTTATTCCACGCGAATTTGCCGGTGCAAGTTTTATTGGTTTTGCAATCGGCGAATCTCTTGCCGCTTCTGCACTTCGTATTGCCGGTGGTATTTTTACCAAGATTGCTGACATTGGAAGTGATCTGATGAAAGTAGTATTTAAAATAAAGGAAGATGATCCGCGTAATCCGGGTGTAATTGCCGATTGTACCGGCGATAATGCAGGCGACAGCGTAGGTCCTACAGCCGACGGATTCGAAACTTATGGTGTAACAGGTGTTGCTCTTATCAGCTTTATTGTACTTGCTGTTATGCAGGTAGCTGATCAGACCCTTTTACTCACCTGGATATTTTTAATGCGTATCTTGATGGTAGTAACCTCAATAGGAGCCTTTTACATCAATGCACTTTTTACTTCGGCTAAATACCGCGATGCTGTGGAACTGGATTTTGAAAAACCTCTTACCAGCCTGGTTTGGATTACTTCTATCCTTTCGATTATTGTCACTTTTGCCGTTAGCTATTTCATGCTCGGCACATTGCCCAATAACCTGTGGCTTACCCTTTCGGTAATTATCAGTTGCGGTACGCTCGGAGCCGCCCTTATTCCTGAATTCACCAAGATATTTACCAGTCCTAAATCGCATCACGTAAATGAAATTGTAACCGCTTCGCGCGAAGGCGGGCCATCACTCAATATTCTTTCCGGACTTGTTGCCGGTAATTTCAGCGCTTTCTGGCAGGGAATGGTTTTCCTTGTGCTGATGTTCATTGCTTACATTGCTTCTACAAATGGCCTGGATACGCTCATGATTTATCCTTCCATTTTTGCTTTCGGACTTGTGGCCTTTGGATTCCTGGGAATGGGACCGGTAACTATTGCTGTCGACAGCTATGGCCCTGTAACGGATAATGCGCAGAGTATTTATGAGCTTTCGCTTATCGAGGAAAATCAGAATGCAAGCAAGGAAATTGAAAGAGACTTTGGTTTTAAACCCGATTTCGAAAATGCCAAGCATTACCTGGAGGCTAACGATGGAGCCGGAAATACTTTCAAAGCTACTGCAAAACCTGTACTTATAGGAACAGCTGTTGTTGGAGCTACTACCATGATCTTTTCACTTATCCTGGTGATTCGGAATAAATTCGGAATCGAACCCGAAACTGTTCTCAACATCCTGAACCCATACACTATCCTTGGTTTTCTGGCTGGTGGTTCTGTAATTTATTGGTTTACGGGCGCTTCGATACAGGCAGTTACTACTGGAGCCTATCGTGCAGTGGAATATATCAAAAAGAATATTAAACTCGACGAAGGAGCTGACAGCAGTGCTTCCATCGAAACATCGAAGGAAGTAGTGAAAATATGCACGCAATATGCCCAGACTGGTATGTTCAATATTTTTATAGCGATTTTCTCATTCGCTCTCGCATTTGCTTTTTTCGCCGGGTATCGCGATATGTCAGCAGTGAATCCGGTCATAAAATATGCCGCAACTTCGTTTTTCGTAAGTTACCTGATTTCGATAGCTGTTTTCGGTCTTTTCCAGGCGCTGTTTATGGCCAATGCCGGAGGCGCATGGGATAATGCAAAGAAGGTTGTTGAAGTTGATCTTCGCGAAAAAGGAACTCCTTTGCACGAAGCATCCATTGTTGGCGATACAGTTGGCGATCCTTTCAAAGATACTTCGTCGGTTGCATTGAATCCAATCATTAAATTTACCACCCTTTTTGGATTACTTGCTATGGAAATTGCCATTACTGATAGTTTTTATGCCGTGGCACCCTACGTTGGTGGTGTGTTCTTTTTAATTGCACTTTATTTCGTTTACCGTTCATTTTACAAAATGCGCATCATTAAATAAATTCAATTAACCAAATTAAAAAGCCCCGTTAACTTTATTGATAACGGGGCTTTGCTTTTTATTCCGGGCAGTTTTTACCTGCTTTAATCCTAATATTGATCTGATTATTAGATTGTAAATTATTGTTGATTTTGCATCCAACATCTCACATCCCACATCCACATCCCACATCTCACATCCCACATCTCACATCCCACATCTCACATCCCACATCTCACATCTCACATCCCACATCCCACATCCCACATTTTTCCCTTAATCCTTATTAAACCTTCTTTTGAATTTGCTTTCTCCATCAATAAGTACTTCAATAATATACCTTCCTTTGGGCAGGTAGCCAACATCGTACGTGAACCGGTTTTGCTTTACCGTTTTGTAGTAATGTTGCTGCACCAACACTCCGTCGGCAGTTATTTTTACTTCCATCGAGCCAGCTTTATCAGCATGTACATCCAGATGGAAGTTCCCGCTGGTCCGACGCGGGTAAAGAATAAAAGCATATTGAGTAGTATTGGTATCAATTAAAGCTTCGGCAGAAGCTGTAAATGCATAATAATGCCCATCGCCACAGTCGCTTTCGAAATCGTGGATTAATCTCCCTTCAAGCGAAAGCAGGCGCATATAGCCATAACCTGATTCAACTTCGTACCAGAATTCCAGACCGTCGCCGGCACTGTCGCTCAGTAGCAACGCATAGGATCCGGGATCAAAAGAAAGTGTATCGTAATACATTGTTTTCGGTTTCAGATCCGTAGGTTTTTTAGTAAAAACAATATTGCCTTTACTATCAATAACTTTTATTTCATTCTCCGAAGGTTTGTTATTGGTGAGTAGTTGTAAAACCATTTTCTGAGGATGGACAGGTGGCGGCAGAAATGATGAACTAAGTTTATTGTCGCCTTCCCAGGAATCCTTTTTACCATTTGGTTTACTGATGGTTACATTAAAAGTGTTGTTTCCTGGTTTATGATCGATATTTCCGGGTAAAACAATTGTTGCAGTTTTATTGAATGCTAAATCTCCTTTCCAGGAATACGTTTTTGAAGCAAAACCCTCAGTTCCATAATTGATTACCACAGATTTCAGATTTTCCTTGCCGTTATTCCGGATCACAATTACAGGGCTAAATCCGGCAGGATTTGTTCTGCTGAAATTCGGATCATTATTTGGTACGATTATGTTTTCGATAGCTGCATCTTTTCCGGCCAGGGGACCAGTATATTGAATCAGGTACGAAGCAATAGATTCATTTGCCTGAATATTGGCTGTTGCCGTATAAGGCTCCATCGTTAAATCAATAGTATGGTTGCCTTTTGAAGGAAATACATCCACAATATCAGCGGGTTGCAGGTTTCCAGGGCACCACCAGGCGCGGTCGTAAATCCAGGTTCCTCCTTGAGGATAAAGCGGGTTGTCGCCACAATTCTTCCAGAGATTGGTATGATCTACCAGTTTTCCGTCAAATGTAATATCGCGCCAGCGACTGCAAAATTCGCTGCAGCCGCGTGGTTCATCCATACCGTGACCGGTATGCTGAATGCGGAAACGGCTCAGGTTTGCGCCATTTGCAGTCTGAAAGTTTATAGGTGCCAGTTTTTTTTCAATATCTTCTGCCGGATCACCGTAACGGAATGAGCCTTCCCACATTTTTGTTATTGAAATGGGACGAACTATTTCGGGTCCTTTAACTATTTCGAAATCAAGTGTTAGTGCCCATCCTACAGTTGGTGTTTCGTAGCCGGAGTGCATGTATTCAATTTCAACGCTGTCGCGAAGCACCATGGCGAAATCGGTAACATCCACGGTCCAGGTCCAGTTCCACTTTGGCGTAAAAATGCTTCCATAAGGGGTTAACATTCTACCGAGTTCATAATCAAGGCTTTTCGCATTCTTGCCGCCGGCTCTCCGTAATGTAATATGATCCAGATAGTCCCAGTGAGCACAAGGCAGCGAATCGGGGCATCCCAGGGTAACATGCATCAGAATACGACGGACAGAAATATCTTTAGCAGGAAAAACTCCCCATGCAGGATATTCTTTTTCACCCCGTGAAGGATCGGTAACAATAGTTGCCCTGTTATGGGTTATTACATGAATGGTTTCCGGTTTCTGTGCATAAATACCAAAGCCTGACAACAGAAATAATAAAAGAAGGATGGTTCTCATAAAATTATTTTTGAGCAAAGATAGATCATAAAATATTTTATTAAGTCGATTGGTAAAAGTTTGTTTTCACAATTGCCGGAATCGGAGTATTTTTGCCGCTCAAAATAAGTCTAAAAAGCAAATAAATACTTTTACAAGAATACATTATGGGAAGAGCATTTGAATTTCGCAAAGCACGCAAAATGAAACGATGGGGCAATATGGCCAGGGTTTTTACCCGCCTTGGCAAGGATATTGAAATGGCAGTAAAATCCGGCGGACCTGATCCGGGTGGAAATGCACGCCTCCGGCTTCTTATTCAGACGGCCCGCAGCGAAAACATGCCAAAAGATAATGTTGACCGTGCCATAAAACGTGCTGTTTCAAAAGATTCATCCGATTACAAAGAAGTGGTTTACGAGGGCTATGCTCCTCATGGTGTTGCTGTTGTAGTTGAAACTGCTACTGATAATCCTACCCGTACTGTAGCCAACGTGCGGATGTATTTCAATAAATATGGTGGTAGCCTGGGTACAACCGGAATGACCGATTTCCTTTTCGACCGCAAATGTTCCTTTAAAGTTGCGATGAAAGAAGGCATTGATATTGAAGAACTTGAATTGGAAATGATTGATTTTGGCCTGGACGAAATATTTGTGGATGAAGGTGAAATAGTTATCTATGCCGAATTCCATAATTTTGGCTCGATTCAAAAGTACCTTGAGGATAATAAATTTGAGATCCGGACTTTTGCTTTCGAACGCATACCTAACGATACCAAGGAGTTAAACGAAGAACAACAGGCTGATGTAGAAAAACTTCTTGAAAAAATGGAAGAAGACGATGATGTGATCAACGTTTTTCACAATATGAAATAAGAATTTTTACTGCGAAGGATAATTTCCGGATTAAGTGTCTGCACACCCGCAGGGTGTCTGTACACTTAATCCGGATTATTATTT
>CAZOXJ010000015.1:0-17022 GCA_964583325.1 uncultured Lentimicrobiaceae bacterium | reverse complement strand
ATTAAGTGTCTGCACACCCGCAGGGTGTCTGTACACTTAATCCGGATTATTATTTAACTTTTATCTATTCCTGTTTTTAAACAGCAGAAAAAGCATCGTCAACGAAAAAAGCAGGACGATAATATTAGTGCCAATAATGGCTATACTTCCGATCATAATTCCATAAACAAGCCAAAGTATTGTTCCGGCTGTTGCTATCAGAAACATGGCAAGCGAAACATCCTTGGTCGATTTCGATTTCCAGGTTTTAATCACCTGGGGCAGAAATGTGGTGCAGGAAAGTGCTCCGGCAATAATTCCAATTACTTCGCTGTTCATAAAATAAAAACAAGTCAGTTGTTTAGTTTGAATCCAGGCTTTTTAAGTGTTCGACTACCCGAAGTGGGTGCTGAAATTCAAAATGTTACACGAAAATTTCTTTTAAAGCTGCGTCAACACTTTCAAGCGATGGGTCAATGTCAAAAATTACAGAAGGAGTAAGGTAATGCAGTGTTTTGCCGTTTTTAAATTTCTCCTCACCACCACCGGTAATATTCAGCATTACGATAGCTTCCGGTTCTACCTTTCCTTCATTAACTGACTGTATGAGAGATGCAACGGCTACTGCTGCCGCCGGATGAATGTCATTGCCTTCGTTTTCTAAAAATAGCGATGCTGCTTTTCGGGCATCGTCATTTGTAACGGCAAGTACTTCGCCTTTGGTTTCGGTGAGCGCGTCGAAAAGACCGCCGATGGGAGGGTAGGGCGGCTTGCGGTTCGAAAGGACTTTGGCATCGATAATTTCAACTTCTTTACGAGCTGTTTCATTGTCAAAAGGAAGCATATCGCGCGAATTGGCATTCCATGCATTCATAATAGGAACAAACGGACTGTTTTGTGAAACTACAAGTTTCATCATAGTGTTGCCGAAACGACCATCAGCAATCAGGCGGAGGTTAGCTTCCCAGGCTGCAATAGCGCCGGTTCCACTTCCTATTGCCTGGAAATAATAATCGGGTATAGTTCCTATATGCGTGGCAGCCGAAAGCATGGTTGTTCCCATTCCATCGCGGCGTGCGACATTTTTAGCACCACCTTCGGCAATAAATCCTTCGCATTGGCAGGCAATATTCGAAAGGTGAATAGCATCGAAATAATCGCTTCCGGTGCGTGAGGCAATCAGTTTTACACAATCATTCAAGGGGTTTTCGAACCACAACGCTTCCAGATTATCTTCAGGAACACAAAGTAAAAGCGGTATATTGTTATCGGAACACACTTTTGCAAAAGCACGGGCAGTATTGCCTGCTGAGGCTACAACGAGAACTTTTTGCTGGGCGGGATCCATTCGTCCGCATACGGAATAAGCTTCAGTTTCCTTAAAGGAACAAGTGCTCATGTTTACACCTTTTTCGGGCCAGTAACCACTGAACGTGATATACAGGTTTTTTAATCCAAGCAGTGAAGCCAGTCCAGTGCTTTTATAGGTAACAGGAGCTGACGAACCTTGCAGCATCCGGTTTACCGGCAGCCAGTCGGCGAAGCGGTATATGCCGTAAGCAGTATCTTTGGGATTTATCTGTTTGTGCTTGTAAACAGCACGTATTAAGCCTGGTTTTGATTGGTTTGGAGCATCGAGCATCCATCCGGTATCGTTAAAAAGTTCGCCGGTAACCAGCGATTGCAGCGTATATTCTGTTGCTTCGAATTTCATAAGCAGTTATCTGTAACCATTATTTTGGAGTGCAAAGGTAAAAAAAGGATTCCAGCAGCTGAAACCCTTTTAGTAATTCATTGAACCTCCTGAGCACAACGTATGGTTTTCGGGATCAAATTTTAATTATTAATCAGTAATCATCTCTTACTCAATATTTTTAAACCTGATTCTACATCTTCGGTTATTGCCCGCCCCGAAATAGTTGCACCGCTGATGCCATCAATATCTTTGCCGTACCTGAGCGGTTTTAATCCGTTATACCCTTTAAACTGCCTGAGCCAGGCTTTGCTGCAGATTTCCTGTCCATGAGTGGCGGCATAATTATACACTTTAATTTCAAGGATGCTGTATTGCTTATCCAGGATGGCAAAGTAATCAAAGTATTCGCGGGCAGCAGATTCAGCCGGTTCGGTATGCTGATCGCAGCCACCTGACCGGCAACTGAATACACGCCGGGTATAAGCCCAGCCGATAGTTTCATTGCTTTGCGATATTTTATACAGAATGGTATTATTCTCTGCTACTGGCAGTTGTCCGTAAATATCAGCTTTGCTTCCCGGCCATTTTTTTTCGATAACACTGGCCAGATCGACTGGCATTGTAGTGACTACAGGTTTTGCTGCCAACAGGAAAATGAATATTCCTGAAAAGAGAAGAATTTGAAATATAAGTTTGATGTTCATTAAGTGCTGATTTTTAGGTTTTCAAAGCTTTGAAAATGGGAAAAGCATTATTAAAACCAAATTCCGATTCCCAGGTTGAGCGTTTTATTGTATGTATCACCAGCTTCGTTTTTTGCAAATTCCATATCGGCTTTCAGTATGGATCCGGGTGTGATTTTCCATCCTAATCCAGTAACAAAGAGGGTGTTATTGTAGCTGTCGTTTGCAATGGTTACATTATCGGTTTTGTGCTGAGTATTGTATTTCTCATACCTGATAAAAGGAATGAGTTCGCTTTCGGAAATTTCGGTGAGGTGAAAAATATTGTATCCTGCTTCGAGATAATAACCCATCATCGCGCTGCCGATTCCTTTGTTCGTATTGGCATTTTTTGCTAACGTATTGTAGGCTTCCGAATTTCCGTTTTTACTGTAAACCAGCTGACCTTTGAGTTGAAATCCGCTTCGGCTATATTTGGCATCAAGGGCAATCATACTCATATTGAGAACGGAGCTGTCAGCTTTGGCAACCAGGGCTGCATCACTTCGCTGAACATTATTGTACAAAGTTGTTTGTGTGTTACCCAAATAAGCAGATGCACCGATATTGAGGCCTAAAACCCCGTAATATTCAATTTTTGTAGTGAAATTGGGTGAGCTGATGTATGATTTTATTCCTTTCTGACGTGCTTTTCGGTAAGCATCGTTGCCATTTATCTGAGCAGTTCCGTTGTAACCGTTGAATCCATTTATCACATAAGCCTGATATTTAACCGAAATATCATCGAACGTTCCGGCAAAGCCTGCTCCCAGTTCGCGCCAGGTGGTAGGTATAATTTTGGTATCAACCATAGGTCGGTTCACGCCGTTATAAGTCGTAGGTTCATGGTATTCGTTAGTAATTCCCATTGGAATCAGCATGAGTCCGCCTCGGAAATTCAACCATTTATTGATTTTGTAATTCAGGAAGGCTTGTTCGACGTAAACCTCATTCACATGCTCGAATTCCAGTTCGGTAACAAAATTGACTTTTTCGTTGAACTTGTAGCCAAACAGCAGCACCATACGGTGAACGTCAAGTACTCCATTTTTATAGAGATCCTTGTCAAGTGGTTGGTTATAATCAATTTGGGCATATCCGCCAATATTCAGTTTCGTGCCTGACAATAACATTTTTCCGGCGGTATTCTGGTTTTTGAATATTTCCTGTGCCTGAAGTGAAGTTGTAGCAAAAAGAGCAAAAAGTATAAAAGTGAGTTTAAACATAGTATGTGTCTTAAGTTTATGGCACAAAAGTAGATTGTGCAAAAACTCTGTGAAATACATAAAAGTTAGGATTCTTCATCCGGTGAAAGTCACTAGTTGTAGGGATGTTTTTGAGTGAAAAGTGAAAAGTGAAAAGTGAAAAGTGATTAGTGATTAGTGATTAGTGAAAAGTGTTGCTTCGCTTCGCTCGCAATGACAGTGAATAGCGAATAGTGAATAGTTGTTTTCGAAAATACAGATATCAAAATATCCTTGACTTCCAGCTTCCGACTTCCGTCTTCCGACTTCAAACCAGAAATCCATTGATTATGGCAGGGTGTGAAAAGGAATCGATTTATATCAGGTCGTCAATGCTTAATTCGTTGGTATCGATAATCTTATTCAGGATGGCATAAACTGTAAGGCCGGAAATGGATTTAATACCTAGTTTTTCGGTAATATTTTTACGGTGAGTAATAACGGTATGAGTGCTGATATTTAATCTGTCGGCAATTTCTTTGCTTGCATTACCGAGCGCAACCAGTTTCAGGATTTCTGTTTCTCTTTCGGTAAGTGTGCCAATAACGGATGTTTTTTCGGGGAGAAAAGAATTTAAGGTGTAGCGTATTTTGTCTACAATCTGATTCTGTGTTTCATCAAGATGAATGGATTCACTGCCTGGAAATTTACCGCCTGTTTGATCTTCGCTTGTCAGCCTGATAAACCGGTAATTAGCCATGTTTAAATGGATAAGTTGAGTGCTGTAAAGCTTTTGAAACAGTAAATCTGAAGTGATCAAAATATAATTAGTAGCCGGATGCAGGTTTATCTCTGCGGGATCCATGTAAATCCGCAAATGGTCGTGCAACTGCAAGGGCGAATTCTGAAGCAGTTTTTGCAAGCCTTCAGCAATTATTGCGCTTTGGTGTATAATAAGTACCCTTGTATTCATGACGGGAATAATAGTTTCTCGATTTGTACAACTTTGGGAACCATTATTTTGTCTTCGATCCTTGCATGGTCGCGGAGGTCATCTTCAAAATTGAAAAGTGTAGTGAGCAGGGTATTGCATTTATTATCATCATATCCGGCCTGCAGGTATTTAATAATAATATTTTTCAGGTCCAGGAGCTTACTGTCGACATCACTATGCTCTTCTTCGTAATCGGCAATGCTTTTAACAGGCGCACTTTCGGAACTTTTTTCCTGACTGCCGTTAACAAAGAGGTTATGAAGGTTTAGCGCATAAGGGAATGTATATTTATCTTCATATTGCAGATGCTCATGCAACTCCTGTTTGAATTTCAGGTAAAATTTGGTTAGCAGCGAAAGGTTACTTTCTCCCGGTGCCGAGGCAATCAGCTCGTTGAGTTGTTTCTCAATCTCCGGAATATACCACGTATAATAATAATGATGAGTTTTCTTCAGGTAGTCAACAATCAGGGGAAGCGGGAAATCAAGAAACCGTTCGCGTGGGAAATAATCCGGATCGTGATAGGTATTCATGATCTCAATGAAAAATTCAGCATTGATAGTATGCGCAGCACATATTTCTTCAACACTTTGATCGCCAAAACCAAGCCTTACCCCAAACCTGTTGATAACAGGCAGAAGTTGATGGTCGTGATGAATGATATCAGCCAGTTTTTGTGATAATTTGTACATTCGTATAAATTGATATCAGTTTAACAAGAGGAATCAACTAAGGTTCAAAGAGCAAAGGCGCAAAGATATAGGCAGAATATCAGAACTGCCGCCAATGAAAAGTCGTTATCATATATCGTCCGTTGAAAAAGGTTGTTACACCAATCGTATCAATTTTTTCAATAGGGAAACAACTTCAACTGTTTTACAGAATTTGTTCAGAGCAATCATTTCGCCAAATTGCTGGCAAGGCTATGGATAGTTTCCTCAGTAACCAGTTTTAACAATCCTTCGCGGATGGGTGCATATTTATGGTGCAAAGGGCAGGGATTGTTCTCGTCGCACTGCTTTAATCCAAAACCACACCCATAAAACAGATGCGACCCTTCAGTGGCTGTTATAAGATCTTTGAGCGGTAAATAAGCTTTTTCCGGGTCAAAATAAAATCCGCCCCCTTTCCCTTTCTGTGATTTTAAAAATCCCTGCTTCACCAGCCGTTGTAATATTTTGGCAGCATAAAACGGGGGCGCTTCTATTTCACGGGCAATTTCAGCAATGCCGGGGCGCCGGCCCTTTAGATTCTGCGACTGAACGTAAACCAGTCCTCGTAATGCGTACTCTGTTTCCTTGTTGAACACCTTACTATGTTTAAGCTGCAAAGGTATATAAAAATATTTTAAAATAATAAAAGACCTTTTAGTCTTTTATTAAAAATATTGCATACTTTTGCATCCGGAATCAATACAAAAACAATAAACGATATATGGAAACGAACGCGCAACTAACTATAGGCGAGATTGTCGCCAACGATTTCAGGGCAGCATCCCTGTTTAAAGAAGCAGGTATCGATTTTTGCTGCGGCGGAAATAAAAGTTTATCTGCGGCATGCCATGAAAGTGGTGCCGATGCACAAAAATTAGGAGAAAAAATCAAAGAGCTGGAATTGACTCCTGTTTCGGGAAATCTGAATTTTAAACAATGGAACCTGGTATTCCTCAGCGATTACATCGTAAACACACATCATAAATTTGTACTGAAATCTTTACCCGAACTGATGTTTTATACTCAGAAAATAGCGGATGTTCATGGTAGTCATCATCCGGAACTTATTGAAGTTGCATCACTTTTTGCGAAAATTAACGAAGAGTTATTGCAACATCTCAAAAACGAAGAGGAAGTCCTTTTTCCTGCAATCAAGTCAGCTGAAACCAATGCAACCCAGGAAGTAAAATCGGTAATTGTCTCCGAAATTACCCGCATGCAGGGCGAGCATGAGTTTGCCGGCGGTGCCATGGATCATATTAATGTGCTTACCAATCACTACGAGATACCCGCTGATGCATGCAATACCTATCGCGTGGCGCTTAAGCTGCTGGAGCAGTTTGAGGACGATCTTCATATTCATGTGCATCTCGAAAATAACATTCTGTATCCAAAAGCTTTAAAACTAGCTGATTAAATAAATTCGGGTATATGAACAGTTTTGCAAAACCTTGAAAATGTCACAGGCTTATATTTCAAACATCGAAATGCTAGCCACATTTTATTTGGCCTGATAGTCTCAAAATCTCAACACCAAACCTGCACTAATCAAAAAAAAATTTTATGAAATCAGGAAATCATTTTACAAAATTAGCCTTGTTCCTGCTTGTTGCATCAGCTTTAATAACAGGATGCGATAAAAATAGCAGGCAGTCAGGTGATGCTCAGGTTGAAAAAATAATTGGCGAAGAAGTCGCTATTTTAACTTTTGCGCCCGATGTTCCTCCTCCGATCACCCGAAATCATGCAACGAAAATGATTGTAAACCTCGAAGTTATTGAGAAGGAAATGGAAATGATGGATGGGGTGAAGTACAATTTCTGGACATTTGGCGGACAGGTTCCCGGCAAGTTTATCCGCGTTAGGCAAGGTGACCTGGTTGAGTTTCATTTAAAAAATGATCCGTCGAGCAAATTGCCTCATAACATTGATCTTCATGCAGTAACAGGCCCTGGTGGTGGCGCAGTTTCAACATTCACTGCACCGGGACACGAAACCCAGTTTTCGTTTACGGCTCTTAACCCCGGGCTGTTTATCTACCATTGCGCAACAGCTCCTGTTGGTATGCACATCGCAAACGGGATGTATGGTTTGATACTGGTTGAACCTAAAGATGGCTTGCCGAAAGTTGATAAGGAATTTTACGTTTGCCAGGGCGATTTTTACACCAAAGGCGGTTATGGCGAATCGGGACTTCAGCCTTTCGATATGGGAAAAGCGTTGGATGAAAATCCTGATTATGTGGTGTTTAATGGTAAAGTAGGAGCTGTTTCGGGCAAAAATGCTTTAAAAGCGAAAGTAGGCGAAACAGTACGTTTGTTTGTCGGAAACGGCGGACCCGGACTTACTTCCAGTTTTCATGTGATAGGCGAAATTTTCGATAACGTATATCCCGAAGGCGGAAGCACGCTGAACCATAATATTCAAACCACACTTATTCCTCCCGGAGGTTCTGCCATAACTGAATTTAAACTTGAAGTCCCCGGTGATTTTATCATGGTCGATCATGCAATTTTCAGGGCATTTAACAAAGGAGCACTTGGAATACTTAGGGTTGATGGACCGGATAATAAAGCAATTTTTTCTGGACAGCAGGACGATAGAATATATCAACCCGAGGGTGGAGCTGTGCAATCTATGCCCGAAACCGTTGCTGCTCCTGCAAAACCATTATCAAAATCAGAGAAAATGGAACTGGGTAAAGCGCTGTATTCCAGCACTTGCATTGCCTGTCACCAGGCCGATGGAAGAGGGATTGAAAAAGCATTTCCTCCCTTGGTCAAGTCGGATTATTTTGCCTCCGATCCGAAAAAAATTATTCGTGTAATAACTCACGGTTTGTCGGGTCCTATTACTGTAAACGGCAAATTGTATGATGGTGTAATGCCTAAACAAAGCCTTAGCGATAACCAGGTTGCATCCGTAGTTACATATATCCTGAATAATTTCGGAAATAAAGGCGGAGAAGTTGATGCTGAGGATGTAGCCAGATCCAGAAAATAATAATAATGAGAGCTTTAATACTGTTAATGAGCTTTTTGAATTCTGTTTTGGGATTTTGCCAGGGCATTTCTCTTCCTGCTTCCATGGTAAAAATAAAGGCTGGATACTATACTCCTCTTTATTCTCCTAACGCTCAGAGATCAGAAGTTAAAAAATTCGAAATGGATATTTATCCTGTTTCCAATTCTGATTTTCTTGCCTTTGTTAAGCAGAACCCTGAATGGAGGAAAAGTAAAGTAAAAAGCATATTTGCCGACAGTAATTATTTAAAGCAATGGGAATCGGATTTGTCGTTTAAATCTAAGATAGCTAGCAGCCCGGTAGTAAATGTATCGTGGTTTGCAGCTAAGAAATATTGCGAATGCCAGGGCAAAAGGCTTCCCGAAACAGCGGAATGGGAACTTGCAGCAAAAGCCAGCGAAACAAAAGCCGATGCCAGTAAAGATCCCGAATTTAACCAATGGGTTTTGAATTGGGTTACAAAACCCAATCCACCGGTTTTGCCTGCTGTTGGCTCAACGTTCAGAAATTTTTATGGTGTGTACGATATGCACGGATTGGTTTGGGAATGGACATATGATTTCAACAGCGCCCTAACAACCGGCGAATCGAGAGGCAACAGCAGTGTCGACAACACACTGTTTTGCGGAGGAGGCTCCTTTTCGGCCAACGACGTAAATAACTATGCATCATTTATGCGTTTTGCGCTGCGATCAAGTATTAAAGCGCGTTATGGTGTCGCTAACCTGGGTTTCAGATGCGTTAAATAAACAATAAAACAGGCCATGAAAAAGATCATTTTAGTATCCATTTTATTTGTTACCGCGTTGGTTTCATGCCATAAAGCAGAAACTAAGAAAAGCTGTTGCAGCAATAAAGCTGATTCAGATACTGCCATTCCGCTTTCTGGCGAATCCGTGTACAATCTCACTTCCTCATGGACTTCACAAAAAGAAGAAAAATTTCAGCTCAGCCATTTCAGGAATAAAACGGTAATAGCAGCTATGGTTTTTACGCATTGCGAATCTGCTTGTCCACGCCTGGTTGCTGATATGAAACGCCTCGAATCATCCTTGTCGGATACTGAACTTCGGAACATCACTTTCCTTCTTATAAGCATGGATCCGGAAAGAGATACACCGGCCCGGTTCCGGGAATTTGCCTCTGAACACAAACTGAATGAAAACTGGACCCTAATCAGTTCCAACCAGGATGCTACCACCGAAATAGCCAATGTACTTGGTGTGAGAGTAAAAAAGCTGGAAGACGGAGGTTTTGATCATTCAAATGTGATTTATGTATTTGATAAGCAAGGGATTATTGTTGCTCAGCAAGATGGATTTGCCGTTGAACAGGAAGAAATTTTGAAATCAATTAAACTCTCAATACAATGAAAATGCTAAAATTCAATCTCAATTAACCACTACAAACTAACAAAACCAACAATTTATGACAACAAAAAAACTCTGGATTGGCTTTATCGCCGTAATGACAATTTCGTTTGCCGTACTTCTATATTATGGCAGGGAAATTTACCGCCAGGCACCACCGGTCCCTGATAAAGTAATGACTGTTGATGGTCGCATTCTTTTTACCGGTCAGGATATAAAAGACGGTCAGAATGTATGGCAATCGCTGGGCGGACAAGAGTTGGGAACCGTATGGGGCCATGGAGCCTACCAGGCACCCGACTGGAGTGCTGACTGGCTGCACAAGGAAGCAGTTTTCATTCTCAACAAACTTGCAATGAAAACTGATAGCCTGCCTTACGAAGAATTGGCTGATGACCGGAAAGCTGCACTTCAGGTTTTGTTGCAACAGGATTTGCGCAACAACACATATGATAAATCCACGCAAACTCTTACAGTTTCTTTATTCAGGGCCGAAGCTATTGCCAGCAACAGTGCTTTTTATAGCGGTCTGTTTACCAACGATCCTGCGCTGGATGGCTTACGCGATAATTATAGCATTCCGCTTAATTCGCTTAAAGATCCGGAAAGGGTACGCATGATGAATGCTTTCTTTTTCTGGATATCCTGGGCCTGCGTAACGGAGCGCCCCGGTGAGGAAATTACCTACACCAACAACTGGCCTGCCGAGAAACTGGTTGGAAATACCCCGACAGGCTCTTTGCTTCTCTGGACTGGTTTTAGTGTTATGATGCTTATTGCCGGTACAGGATTGATGGGATTGTATTATGCACGCAAACGCGATGAAATGCCGGGAATGATGCCTGAAATTCATCCCCTGCCCAACATTGCTCAAACTCCTTCGCAAAAAGCTACCATTTACTATTTCTGGACAGTTACAGCTCTCATACTCGTGCAGGTGACTCTGGGAGTAATTACGGCGCATTACGGTGTCGAAGGACAGGCTTTTTATGGATTTCCGCTTGCCGATTGGTTACCCTATTCCATTTCGCGGACCTGGCACGTGCAGTTGGCAATTTTCTGGATTGCAACTTCATGGCTTGCTACAGGCTTATATTATGCTCCTGCAATTTCCGGCCACGAACCGAAATTTCAGAAGCTAGGCGTAAATGTACTTTTCGGAGCATTGCTGGTAATTGTACTGGGCTCGCTTGCCGGCCAATGGATGGGCGTAATGCAAAAACTCGGACTTGTTGAGAATTTCTGGTTTGGTCATCAAGGGTACGAATATGTTGATCTGGGCCGCTTCTGGCAGCTATTCCTGTTTATCGGACTGATTATATGGCTGTTGTTAATGGGCAGGGCTATTTTACCTGTTCTCCGAAAAAAAACAGAAAGTAAAAACCTGTTGATAATGTTCCTTATTTCTACAATTGCCATTGCAGCATTTTATGGTGCCGGGCTTATGTGGGGAAGGCAAACCAACCTGGCTATTGCCGAATACTGGCGCTGGTGGGTTGTGCACCTTTGGGTCGAAGGATTCTTCGAAGTATTTGCTGTAGTGGTTACTGCATTCCTGTTTGTAAGGATGCAGATACTGAAAGCCAGTTCAGCAACAACAGCCGTTTTGTTCACAACCATTGTGTTCCTGGCTGGTGGTATACTAGGCACCTTTCATCATTTGTATTTTACAGGCACTCCTACAGCTGTAATGGCCATTGGGGCGACATTCAGCGCACTCGAAGTGGTTCCGCTTGTATTGATGGGCTTCGAAGCCTGGGACAACCTGAAACTAAGCCGGAGCAGCGTATGGATTAAAGCATATAAATGGCCCATTTATTCATTTATCGCAGTTGCTTTCTGGAATCTTGTGGGTGCCGGAATCTTCGGATTTCTTATCAATCCACCTATCGCCCTGTATTATATGCAGGGACTGAACACAACTCCTGTTCATGGTCACACAGCTTTATTTGGAGTATACGGTATGCTGGGCATTGGCCTTATGCTTTTCGTACTCAGAGACATGGACCGCGACAGTGTTTGGAAAGAGAAATGGATAAAATTCGCATTCTGGGCGATTAACATCGGTCTGGCATTGATGGTGTTTATCAGCGTATTGCCAATCGGACTGGCGCAAACGGTAGCCAGTGTTCAGGAAGGATTGTGGTATGCCCGCTCAGCAGAATTTCTGCAGCAGCCTTATCTTGTGACTTTTAAATGGTTGCGGGTAATTGGTGATACAGTCTTCACCTTCGGAGCATTGGCACTCGGATGGTTTATTTTTGGATTAAAAGGTGGCTGGAGTATCGAAAAACCTTAAATGATGCTGTTTTAGTTTAAATGAAATATGCCCGGGTTTTATCAGCCCGGGCATTTTTAAATCAGATAGGAGCAGAACTGCTAAGCTTGCTGTTTTGAATTATAATTTTGTAAAGCAAACAAAAGAGAGAGTGAAATACCTTACGTATGAAAGGCCATAGAAAGACTTTTGACAATACTTTATGCCCTTGCCGTTAGCAAAATTATGTTATTAAATTTAATACTATCCTTCCGTCCTTTTTCGATTGACCCTCTCCAGATAGCGATTCCTTGCTTCTTCCGGATCCGCATCCAGGGGAATATAGATACTTGTCTTCAAATCAATTACAACTTCCTGTAATTTGGTGATATCCGGCGATTTAAAGATATTCTGTTTCTTCTCAACCATTTAATTTTTCCTTTCATTAAGTGACAATAGTGCGAATAAGTCAAAAATTCATTCAATAGAATATGTCATACTCATATATAACAAATTTTCAATCAGTTAGTTTTTTTGCGTGCATTCCAAATGCAATTCCCCGGAAGTTTGATTCATTTATATTTTTGTAATGCTTTTAAAGAAGTTTTATCGCAGCCGATCGATCTCAATTATGTACAGCAATTTGGTTTAGGGATACTGATTATCAGGCATTGCCAATTCAAGCGATGTGTAATAAACGCCAATTACGGCGGTAAAGTCTGCGATTTTTATAGCTATAAATAATTGCCTGAATTCCGATGTGATTAGTTTTAATAGGGTCAACGCTTGGTAAAGCGAACCATATCCAACTTGCTTTAAAATGCCTTAAAGCTCAATTACTCACTAAAGCCCAGATCGTTAGTGCTACCACAGCAATTACTAATAAAATCCTGACAACTCGCTTTTCGAAATTCAATAACCTGTCGCATTCCTCAATTTTCTGCCTTATTTTTTCTGGTTCAATGTTCAGCTCCAGGGCTTTTTTGTAATATGTTTTAGCGGGGCGGAGCAGTTCGATCTTTAAAAAATCGTCGCCATGTTCGATCAGATCCTGAAATTCCTGAGCTTTGCTGTCCATAACTATTTCAGCGGTTTTATGTGTCATGGAATATGATTGTTTTTATAAAGGGAGAAGAGTTTCACAAATATAACTAAATTTCGGGTGAATTGTATCTATAAGCTTTAAAATTAATCTATTAAAAGGTTTAAACTCTCAATATTAATACGGTTTTTTAAATTTTTGATATGTTAAAAAAGATGAAAACAGTTTCAGCTTTGTATTACTTTTTCATTTGTGAGACATTAACTATTAAATCCAGAAACCATGAATACAATCAATTTAAACCAGGCAGACAATTCGCAAAACGGAATTGCAACAGTAAAAAATAGTTATTCAGCTTCTTTCTTATCTTTCAAAAAGGCATTACTTGCTAACACCGAGTTGCGCAGGCAAATCAGGGATATTGTTGACCTTGGCCTGATGGAGTATGCCTATCGCCGCAATACCTTATTTATTGATGCTGTACGCAAAAAAGCTGAAGCCGAAACCATGGAACTTATGATGCAGTTTGTTAAAGGTGCCGATAATTACCAGGCTTTGCGAAAGATAATTCAGCGTAACCGCATTATTAAAACCTTGGCAAACAAGGATATGAGTGATCATAAAGAACTATTGACACGGGTAACTCGTTTGTCCTCATAGATTCATCAACCCGCTATCAAGCCTATGGTTGCTTGATTGTTGCCAGGAAACAGTAAACATAGAGCTGTGATTTTAACAACAGGCTTTCTGTTGTGAACTATAGCTTTAAATCTAACCGCGATATTTCCGCTCAGCTAATCAATATTATATTCCTGTATTGACCATTCGTATACCAAACCAGCACCTGTAGCTTTTGCTATTACATAAACTTTATTGCCTGTCGGATTACAGAAGGCAAAATAGGGTTCCGATTCGTAAAATTTGCCACTACCGAAATTATCAGGAATTACATATTTTTCTAATGGAATCTGGCTTTTAAAAACGAGATTGGTAGCATTGAAAATGTATAGGAATGGTGAATTTGCGTCGTTATAATCCTCTCCGGTTGCAACAACATACAGATTGTTTTTGGCGTCAGCATGATCTAACCACACCATACTTTTGTAACTATATGACGATGTGCTTTCAAAAGTAATTTTGCCGTTATAAAGCATATCCAGCGGTTTGAGTTCCGATGTTTTAAAAACACTTTTATATTTGGTAAAAATCCGGTTTCCGTCTTCGGAAAACCAAAGATCGTAGCCCGAAGCATAATCACCGTGATACGGAGAATCATACAAAAATTCAGCCGTGCCATTCTGTATATCTAATTTTCGTAAATCAGCGGGACTTACGCCATTGTCTGCCAGATAAATATATTTTTCCGATGGATGTAATTTTATTTTCGAACGGTCGTAAACAGTATAACCTGTTGATTGAGTTACCGTATTATCAGCAAAGTTGATACATTCAACATGTATGTGTGTGCCATCGTTTGGTATAGCATAAGCCCAGCCTGTTGTAGTGAGTGCAATATCAAAAATATAGCAAGGTACATCGAGTGTTTTAATTACAGCTTTCGAAACCAGATCGATGTACGATACCTTCCCGTCATGACCAACTGCTGCATGATTTCCATCCATTGAAACAGAAACACAAATAGGAATAAAACCCAATGGAATATGATCGAAACTCTTGTTCACAACATTGTATATTGTGAGCGACAACGGATTAGTGCTCACATAGATAAGCTCGTTTTTTTGCCTTGAAAATTCTGCATCCGTTATATCGGATTCAATAATGGTTTTCTGCTCTTTAATATTGTCAATCTTAACCGAAATAGTATCAGTCCGGCCATTAATATTCATAAATATCATTGAATTATACGTACCTGTTTGCATAGCGGTCCGGTTGATATTTATCTCAATATTCCCCTGCCCGCCAATAGGTATTTCACCCGAAGTTTCGGTTAAAAATACATATCCGTTTGAGACAGAACTGCTATTAAATGAGATTTTTACATTTCCTTCATTTTTCAGAATAATGCTTTGCTGATTGGAAAACACTGAAAAGTTAACAGAATCGGCCAATTCATATAAAGTATGTTCACCAACAAAGCCTTTCAGCGCTACCGTTTCAAGACCTGATGTTGACATTATTTTGAGTTCGCCTGTATAAACACCCGGCAGGTTTGATTCAAATTGCGATACGATTTTAATTTCTTCAATATTATCATAAATAATGCCTTGCAAAGGACTGACTTTTACCCAATCAGGATGCGAAACTATCTGATACTCACTTTCACTTGCCGGCTTGGTCGACAGATACAAGGTTTTTATCTCTTCCTCGTTAAAAAAGAGTGTATCCTCCGAAACTATAAGCGTTGGTTCAATAATAACCTCATCATCTTTGCAGCTGATAATCAATATGCTGGTAAATAATAGCATGAATAGGAAATACGATTTTTTCATTTTATTATAAGTTAGTTGGTGCCTTACTAAAATTTTGCGATAACAGCATTGTTTTTGACATGATTGTAACGACAAAGGTATTGATTGTGAATACTACGTGTTAAGCCCTTCGAAACTTTTTACAAAAGTCCATGTTCCTTGAGTTCAAATATTAATTCATGGATATTAGCTTTTCCTGATTTATGAAGAATGTTCCTGCGATGTGTTTTAATTGTATTCGGACTTAAAAATAATGTTTCAGCAATGTGTTCAGTGCTATACCCCTTTTCAAGCAAATGAAGGATATCAAATTCGCGTTTCGAGAAAACTGCTGATATTTTCAATAATTCCTCGTCAGGATATCTGAAATTTGACATATCCTCACCCAGATAGTAATGATGAACGGATTTGTGTTTTTTATACCTGTCGATATTGGTGTGTACTTTAAAAGCATAAACTGATTTATAAGGAACTTCACTGTAAAAGACGAAAAACTGCGATAATACATTAATATATTTGCCTTTGGCATTTTTTACCTGGAAATCGGTTGATAATACTATTTGTCCTTTCTCAGCTAAAAAAAGGTTATGCGCGGTTTTCGTTAAAATATTCTTATAAAGAATATTTCGTTCCATTTCATCGGGGTGTATTGCCTGGTAAAATTTGAGTGGACTCAGATCGGCAGGTTCAACGCCAAGCATATCCAGGCTTCGTTTGCTGGTATACAAGATTTGAAAGAGAATAAGATCACCAAAATAAAAAAACTGATCATTCTTTTCCATGATTTCTTCAGCTTCAATCATCAGGGGATCATTCGGATCAATCCCGGAAAATCCTGAAGGTCCATATTTTTCTATGAGCTTAAAGAATATGTTATAATCTGAAGTTGTCACTTTCATTAGCGGATTAAATTTCAAAATTGAGGGTAAAACTAGATAAAAAGTTTAAGATATTATTCTTAAAATGCTGAAGTGTAAAAAACAATTACATGAGTTAGACTAACAATATTTTTCTTAATGCCTTACTGTCAGTATTATATGCTAATAATTTAATTAAATATTAATGAAAAATTAGTGTTCGAAACTGGAAATATTTAATACTAATTTGTGAAAATAAAGACATTTTTCAATAGTTATAGGATGGTTTAAATGAAATCCTGATTAAAAGTATATTGTAAAATTACCTATAAAGGAGTATCAAATAGTATTATCGAATACTTAATTTTGTTCATAATAAATATCCTGAATGTCATACTTTTCATGGTAAAATATCGTACATTTGAAAATGACTCAGATTCCGATCCCCAAATTAAAAAACTAAGGTCTGCATTAGGGCAATTATTGGAATCCGGCATTTGGAATTCGGAATTTATGTACAGCGGAAATTTATCTGGTTTACAGTACAATGATTTATATACTTTGATGGTAACGTGCTAATAATGTTAAATATATGAAAATTCTTTTACTTTTTATCCTCATAGGATCGTTGCTTCTCTATGGAGAAGCAAAAGCGCAATCGGCAGCTCCCCAAGCCGGTACATCAGCTAAGCGGCCCAATATCGTTATCATTCTTGCCGACGATATGGGTTATTCCGATATGGGTATGTTTGGCA
>CAZOXJ010000014.1:15464-33390 GCA_964583325.1 uncultured Lentimicrobiaceae bacterium | reverse complement strand
GAATCCCCATTTTTCTCACCTTTGCATAATGAGTAAAGTATTTCCATTAGTTACGGTTTTGGGTCCCACTGCAGTCGGGAAAACTACATTCGCGGCAAATCTCGCCGTCGAGCTTAATGCCGAAATTATAAGTGCTGATTCGCGGCAGGTATATCGGGGAATGGATATAGGAACAGGGAAAGATATGGCTGATTATACGGTAAATGGTATTACTGTTCCTTCCCATCTTATTGATATTGCTGAACCGGGAACCGAATACAATGTGTTCCAGTTTCAGCGTGATTTTGAATCTGCCCGTTTATCGGTTATTGAAAAGGGGAAAACACCCCTGTTGTGCGGGGGGACGGGAATGTATCTCGAAGCGGTTTTAAAAGGCTACAATTTTACAGAAGCGCCTTTTGATGCTGAACTTAGAATTGAGCTGTCGGATTTTAAAGATCAAGAACTGGTTGACAGGTTACATCATTCCCGAATTGTTCATAATACTACTGATACTCTTGATCGTGAAAGATTGATAAGAGCTATTGAGATTGAGAAGTACCGGTTGCAGAATAAATTTGTTCCAGGTGAGAATATTTTTTTAAATACTCCTGTGCTGGGAATCCGCTTTGATCGCAAAATAGTGAGACAACGAATAACGGCCAGGCTTACGCAACGCTTGAGCGAAGGAATGGTCGAAGAAGTGCAGCAACTTATTAACAGTGGTATCAGTAAAGATCGTCTTAAAATGTATGGTCTTGAATACAAGTATATTACCATGTTTTTGGATAATGAATTAACCTATACCCAGATGGTTGCGCTTTTAAATACAGCCATTCACCAGTTTGCAAAAAGGCAAATGACCTGGTTCAGGCGAATGGAGAATAAGGGAATAAATATATTCTGGCTCGACGGCGAATCAGGCCTTTTATTGAACCTGAGCAAAGCAATAGACTACCTAAAAAAATATTAATGTTAAAAAAGGACTAAAATTCAGGACTTTCGTTTTACTTTAGCTGAAAATTATTTAATTTGCACCCGATATACTTCAACACGCTCGTTATGAAATCATTTCTTTCCGGAATACAAGTACATTTAATTGCTGCAACTCTATTAATATTGGTGATTGCAGGTTGTAATGATAAAATTACATATGTGCCAGTAATAGAGTCGATTAGTGTAACTCCCGACACGGTTGTAGTTGGTGGTTCAGCTATGATTGAGATAGTAGCTACTGATGCGGATGATGAAGAGCTGGTTTTTTATTATACGACTACCGGAGGCTCAATTTCCGGTGTTGGCGATACCGTAAGCTGGACAGCGCCCAACAAAGAAGGCATTTATACAACAAAGGTGCTTGTTACCGATAAAGATGGCAACCAGGCTAATGACAGTATTCAGCTTGTAGTTGTGAGAAATGACACTTCATCGCAAATTATCGGTGTTGCGGCTTTTCCGTCAGGGATTAATTTCGACCTTATAAATTCGAAAGTCCGGTTGTTTACTTCAAAGACCAACTGGGTAAATCATGTGGTTTTTGCAGAAACTCCTACCGAAGGATTTGGACCTATAGTAAGTTTTACTTTTGATAATGTTCCGGTTGGAACCTATTATCTTGAAATTTGGAAAGATACCGATTTTGGGAATACATTAAATGCCGGTGATTTCTACGGATGGTATGGTACCGGTGATATCCTGCATCCCAGCCCCGAGCCTTTCACACTTGAATCAGGTGCTACCAAGGTAATGCAGATTCAAATTTGGGTAGTCCCTGAATAATCTATCTCCGGCAGATTTCTTAATTTTTCTAAACAGGACAAACATTTTTTTAGATCCTGCGTTTAATGGTTGTCTAATATTAATCTAAATTGATTAAACAATCGGTATATGCGACTAAAACTTTCACTGTTAATTTTAAGTATTGTTATTACTGTCGGATTATTTGCTCAAACCGGCTCTATTAAAGGAAGAGTTTTCAATATAAAGAATAACGAACCTCTGCCCTTTACTAACATTATCATCAGCGGAACAACAATCGGTGCTATAAGCGATTTTGACGGAAATTTTCTGTTTAAAGGTTTGAATCCTGGTTACGTTAAACTCGAAGCCACATCAGTTGGTTTTGAGCGGATAATGACTGAAGAAATACTAGTAACTAATTCAAAAACAGCTTCTATTGATATCGCAATGAAAGAAGTTGCGGTTCAGATAAGTGGCGTTGAAGTTACAGCTTCCGTTTTTAAGCGGGTTGAAGAAAGCCCGGTGTCGCTCAAATCTCTCGGGATTTCACAAATTGAAAAAAGCCCGGGTTCGAACCGTGATGTTTCAAAAGTTATTCAATCCCTACCCGGAGTTGCATCTTCAGTTTCATTCCGTAATGATATTATCGTTAGGGGTGGAGGACCTTCCGAAAACCGGTTCCTCCTCGACGGTATCGAGATTCCTAATCTTAACCACTTTGCAACGCAGGGTGCTTCGGGAGGACCTGTCGGAATTATCAATACAGACTTTTTGCGAGAAGTAGATTTTTATTCCGGGGCTTTTCCTGCCAGCCGGGGTAATTCGCTAAGTTCAGTAATTGATATGAAACTTATTGATGGTAACCCCGACCGGATGGTTTATCGTGCTACCCTTGGGGCAAGCGAAATGGCATTAAGTGCTAACGGTCCGGTGAGCGAAAAAACAAATGTGCTTGTTTCGGTGCGGCAATCCTATCTCCAGTTTCTTTTCAGCGCAATTGGTCTGCCATTTTTGCCAACATTTACCGATTATACCGTAAAAGTTAAAACGAAGTTTAATGTTAAAAACGAGCTTACTATTATAAGTATTGGAGCACTGGATAATTTTAAACTCAATACGGGATTAAAAAATCCAACCGAAGAACAGCAATATATTCTTGATTATCTGCCTGTTAATAATCAATGGAATTATGCGATTGGTGCCAATTACCGCCATTATCGCGATAACTCATACAGTACCTGGGTTATTAGTCGCAATATGCTATATAATGAGGCTTATAAATACCTTAATAACGATGAAAGTGTTCCTGAGAATAAAACTTTGGATTATTCATCCTACGAAATTGAAAACAAGCTAAGGTATGAAGAAGTTTTACGAACTGGCGGTTATAAGATAACGTATGGTGCCGGCGCTGAATATGCTAAATATAAAAATAGTACCTTACAGAAGGTTTTTATTCCCGCCGGTGAAGATACTATAACCGAAATCAACTATTCCTCGGATCTTAATTTGTTTAAATGGAATATTTTCGGACAGGTTAGTAAGAGCATCCTTGATGAAAGACTTCTTCTTTCGCTTGGCATACGCTCTGATGCTAACAATTATTCTGATGAAATGTCGAACCTTTTCAGGCAGATATCGCCAAGGTTTTCAGCATCCTATTCACTTACGCCCAAACTAGCCCTTAATTTTAACATCGGCAGGTATTTTCAGCTTCCCGCATATACAACAATGGGTTACCGATTGCCCGACGGCGAATTGCTCAATAAAACCAATGGATTAAGATACATACAGGCCGATCATATTGTTGCCGGCGTTGATTTCAGGCGAAACGATCAGTCAAAAATTACGTTGGAAGGATTTTATAAATTCTACAATTACTATCCTTTTTCATTGCGCGATTCTGTTTCGCTGGCTAGTAAAGGCGCTGATTTCGGTGTGGCCGGCGATGAAGGTGTAATTCCGGTATCAAAAGGCAAAGCCTGGGGGGCTGAATTGTATTTCCGTGAGAAAATTACACGGAATATTGATGCTACTGTTTCCTATACATGGGTCAGGTCATCTTTTGAAGATAAACATGGCGAATTTATTCCTTCGGCCTGGGATAACAGGAATATTTTGAATGTTTCGGCACTTGCCAGCCTGAAGAAAAACTGGGATATCGGGGTAAAATGGCGTTTTGTTGGCGGAGCTCCTTACACGCCGTATGATTTTGAACGTTCATCATTAATAGAAGCCTGGGATGCCAAAGGCCGTGGATATCTCGATTACGATGAATATAATACGCAAAGACTCACTGTTTTTCACCAGCTCGATCTGCGGGTTGATAAAGAATACTTCTTTAAAAAATGGTCGCTGAACCTCTACCTGGATATTCAGAATCTTTACAATTTCAAAGCTGAGCAGCCTGATGAACTTGTTCAGGTGCGCGACGAAAATGGACAGCCTGTTTTAAAAGATCCTTTAAATTACGAGCTCAAATATCTAACCAGCGAATCAGGAACAGTACTTCCAACCATCGGTATAATTGTCGAACTTTAAAAATTTTCAGCTATGAAGAAGTTTATAATTGCAGCATTTATTCTGGGTAGTTTCTCCATTACTTTCTTAATGTCCTGTAAATCGGGAAGCGAAGGCAAGAGCTCAAAAGCGCGTAAATCGGACAGTGTGGTGCTTATAACCAGTAATACTGAAGGTGCCGGAAGAACTATTGAAATCGAAATGCTGAAAGGCAAATCACACAACCATCCTACATTTGCAATATGGATAGAAGATACAGGCGGTTCGTACATTCAAACCTTGTTTGTAACCAGTGCGATAGGGCAGGGGATTTTTAAATATGGCGATAAATCATCAGGAACGTGGAAACCCGGCGAAGTAAGAAGACCAGCTGCATTGCCATATTGGTCGCATAAAAGAGGTATTCTGGCAGATAATGGGTTGCTGGTGCCTACACCCCGGAATAAAGTACCCGATGCCTACTCAGGAGCTACACCAGAAGGTAGTTTTAAGCTTATGACTAAACCTGATAATGTGTTGACCGGAAAAGTTAAACTTTTGTTTGAGATCAATCAACCCTGGGACTTTAACGAGTTCTGGACAAATGGTCTCTATCCCGATGATTTGGATTACAAAACGTCTTGCCAGCCTGCAGTTGTTTATTCTGCAATTGTTGATTTGGATACACCTGGTTTAAAAATTGAAATGAAACCACTTGGTCACAGTCATTACTCCGGGAAATCGGGCGAATTGTTTACCGATCTTTCTACTATAACATCGGCACTGTATATTGCTGATAAAGTAATGGTTACGGTAAGATAAATGTTGTCAGCTATTTTTAGGAACTATAAATTGTAACCCCAAAAACAATCTGTCATCATTCCCTATCCCCCAATCCCTGACCCCTAACTCCTTATTTAAACATCCTGCGCTTTATCCGTAAGCATCGGAACAAACCGGAAGGTGCCGTGGGTTTCTGTTTTAACTTCGGTTTCGGATGTTTTTAGTATTCGAGTCATGATCTGAACATCAGATTCACCCACCGGAACTACCAATATTCCGCCGGTTTTTAGTTGATTTATCAGTGCTTGTGGGATATATGGCGCTGCGGCTGTTATAAGAATCCTGTCGAAAGGCGCATGAGCGGGCAATCCGGCGTATCCATCACCATAAAAGAGCCGGATGCGGTAGTTCAGTGGCGGATTTATTGCTTTTAAGGTATCGTATAAAAGTTTCTGTCTTTCTATTGTAAATACACGGGCGCCCATTTCGGCCAATATACTGGCCTGGTAACCCGAACCGGTTCCGACTTCAAGTACCCGCATTCCTTTTTCTAATTGCAGCAGTTCACTTTGAAAAGCGACAGTGTAGGGTTGCGAAATCGTTTGTCCTGAACCAATCGGGAATGCTTTATCCTCATAAGCAAATTCGAGGAACGATGAATCGAAAAAGAAGTGACGGGGTATTGTATTAATTGCATTGAGTACATTTTCATCCTTAATGCCTTTGATACGCAGCAGGTCGATAAGTTTTTTACGCAGTCCTTTATGTCTGAATGTGTCGGTGAGTTGTATAGAAACCATAGGGTGAAATGAGAAAAATTGTAAGCTGCGAAATTATGCAACAATGGTTCGTTTTTAACAGCTTTGAGCGAAAAAACTTTTTTTCACAATGTTTCATAAGAAATTGTAAACAATAGAATCAAATCCAAAAAACATTTATATATTTGCACAGTTTTAGTACAATCCACTCTGAATTTTCCTGAATCTTCGCGGTAATTATTCAACTTCCCTACTTCAGGTTTTCTAATGATAAGTATAATTTTAATTCATACGATTTAAACTCCCATTTATTCGTCCAATCAACCCCATTCGCATGTACGATAAAAGCGAACTCGAAGGTAAGCTGCTAAATGAATTGCGCGACATCGCAAAGCAGTTTAACATCCGCAAAAGCGAAACAATGAAAAAACAAGACCTGGTTTATATCATACTCGATCACCAGGCTGCAAATCCTACTCCTGACATTCTGGAAGCTGAAAAGAAGGCCCGGGTTTTTCCACAGAAAGGCCCCCGACAGCGAATTCCGCTCGATAAAATTAAGGATGTGCGAAAAACCGATCTGAAAACGAAGGTGGATGTTCCGCCTGCATTAGCTTCCGCGGCAAAACAGCCTGAATTCAAACAGCCTGATGCAAAACCCGAAATGCCTGCTGTCCCTAAAGAGATAGCCGCTGTTGCTGATTCACCTAAAGAAGCGGAAAAACCAGCAGAACCTGGTGTTTTACCGCGACGTCCTTACGAATCGAGCAGGCCTTACAACAGAGATTATAATAAAAGTGACGACGATACCCCGTCGGAGAAGTCATTCGAACGGCCTGCCTCTTCAAATGTTCCTGCATGGGAAATGCAGGAGTTTCACGAACGTCGCCGCCGTGGTCGCCGACCACAGGACAGAGACGATGACAGAACAACTCCGCCAGCAAATGGTGAAGAAACTACAACACCGGTGCGTGAAGAAAGACCAGTAAGGAATAATGACTGGAAACCCACTCCCAGGGCTGCTGTCAGAGAAGACGACGCTGCCATAATTGAGGAAAAAGTTGTTATCCCTGATGAATTTATACCTGCATTTGATTTTAAAGAACCCGATGTTGAAATTCTGAACACCCACGAAATGGTTTCGAGGGAAGATACAGAAACTGAAACTGATCCAAACGGAAACGTCCGTGCTGAGCAGCAACGTCCGAACGATATTAACCGTGATATGCAACGTTATGGCCGCGGCGACCGCAGCGATCGCATTGCCGATCGCGGAAACGACCGCCGTCAGCAACCACAGCAGCCGGTACGGGAAGATTTTTCGTGGGAATTTGAAGGAATTGTTTCCTGTGAAGGCGTTCTTGAAATGATGCCCGACGGATATGGATTCCTGCGCTCCTCTGATTATAACTACCTTAGCTCACCTGATGATGTTTACGTTTCACAATCACAGATAAAACTTTTCGGACTTAAAACCGGTGATACCGTAAAAGGAACCATCAGGCCGCCAAAGGAAGGTGAAAAGTATTTCCCTCTTGTAAAGGTAGAAACGATAAATGGTAAATTGCCGGAGGAAATCCGCGACCGTATTCCCTTCGATTACCTCACACCCTTATTTCCTGAAAAGAAATTTAAACTTACAGGTCATCCTGGCTCAAGCCTGAGCACTCGTATTATCGATCTTTTCAGCCCTATCGGTAAAGGGCAGCGCGGACTTATAGTTGCCCAGCCCAAAACCGGTAAAACTGTGTTGCTCAAGGAAATTGCCAACGCAATTGCCTATAATCATCCTGAAGCTTACCTTATCGTTCTGTTAATTGATGAGCGCCCTGAGGAAGTTACTGATATGGCACGTAATGTAAAGGCTGAGGTAATTTCATCAACATTCGACGAACCTGCCGACCGCCATGTTCGCATTGCCAACCTTGTTCTCGAAAAAGCCAAACGTCTTACCGAATGTGGACACGATGTTGTTATCCTGCTCGACTCAATTACACGTCTGGCAAGAGCATACAACACAGTAGCTCCGGCTTCGGGAAAAGTGCTTTCAGGTGGAGTTGAAGCCAATGCACTGCAAAAACCTAAACGCTTTTTTGGTGCTGCCCGGCAAATTGAAAACGGAGGATCCCTAACCATCATCGCAACGGCATTGACCGAAACCGGTTCACGTATGGACGAAGTTATTTTTGAGGAATTCAAAGGTACCGGTAATATGGAACTTCAGCTCGATCGTAAACTTTCGAATAAACGTATTTTCCCTGCTGTTGATATTGTTGCTTCCAGTACACGTCGTGATGATCTGTTGCTCGAGAAAGATGTTTTACAGCGCTTATGGGTGCTGCGTAATCACCTTGCTGACATGAATCCGATCGAGGCTATGGACTTCCTGAAAGACAAAATGAAATTCACGCAAACCAACGAGGAATTTCTTGTTTCAATGAATGGATAAAAATGGAATGATGACCGGGTAATTTCCGGATATAAAAAAAAGAAGGTTGCCGAAAAAGGTGACCTTCTTTTTTTTATAAGTATGAAGTTTTATTTTTCTGACGGGGATTTTACATTTTGCTTGTGTTGCCTTAATCTTTCGATCAGCATTTTCTGAAATTCGCGCTCAGCATCATATAATTGCAATACTTTAACTGCCGGCAACACTGATTTGAACTTTGCATGATACTCTTTTCGCAGATCAAGTAATTTCTGCGCTTCAATAATCTGAGTGTCAAGTATCTGGGAAGCTTCTTTCTCTGTTAGCTTTTCGATCTCAGGCTTGTGAAGGTTTTCAGTGTTCTTAAAGGCTCTCTTAAGTTCGTGTCTTTTAGTATCGTATTCGTTATATACAGGCCAGAAAGCTTTAGCTTCATCAGGCGTAAGATTGAGTTCCTGAGTTATAAACGCAATGCGTTGTGCTTCAATTTTTTCGTACTTGGAATTGTCTTGCTGTCCGTATCTGTGCCTTTCCTGCTGAGCGTTTGCTGTGGTGACAGTTATAAGAAATGCCGCAATGAAAAACAGAAGTGTGACAGGAGATTTTGCGATTCGTGGTTTCATGCTTTTTTGTATTAGTATTCGGTGATTGTTTCAATTTCCATATCCTGATCTTTCAGGTATTCTTCAATTTCGTCTTCAGTAAGATCACTATTTTCGCTTATTGAAGTTGTTACCGGAATGGCTTCAACAGCTAATTCGATTTCTTTGTCGTGGCTGTAACTTTCAGCTAAAAGGACTTCTTCTGCGTATGAAGCATCGTAAGCCATATTAATGTCAGCCACTTCATCGTATGCAGGTATGATCTGATTGTTTTTTGATGGGACAATAAATATCAAAAGCACAGCAGCAATCGCGACAGCCATTACAGGTGCCCAAACAACAGGTTTCCGGAAAACAAGAATTCCCGATTTTGACGAAACTATATTTTCCTTTTCTGTTATCCTGTCAATTATCCGCGGATTCAGAGCATCAAAATAGCCATCCGGAACTTTGTATCCACTTTCTTCGTTCCTCAGCGATTCGAGTCGAGGCGAAAGTTTGTCAGTTTCCTGGTCTGGTTTTGATATGGTATGTTTTGTTTTCATAACGAGTATAAGACTGATTAAAAACAGTAAAGTTTAAATTCCTGTAACAGATTGTTCTATTTTTTTAACAGCGAAATGGTAGGATGCTTTCAGCGCGCCAACTGATGTGCCGAGTACTTCCGACATCTGGTCGTAGCTCATATCATCATAATACCTCATATTAAAAACAGCCTGCTGTTTTTTCGGTAGCTTAATGATGGCTTCGCGTAATCGTCTTTGAATCTCATTTCCATCAAAAAAGTTATCGTCGCGCACAGCCCGGATCAGCGAAGCCTCGGGCGATGATAATGATAGGAAGGAGTGGAGCTTTTTGCTTTTAAGGAAACTCAGCGATTCATTTACAGCAATGCGGTAGAGCCAGGTGTAGAATTTCGAGTCTTCACGGAAGGAATCAAGGTTATTCCACACTTTTATAAAAATATTCTGTACAACATCGTCAGCATCATCATGGGTTACAACCATCCGACGCACGAAATAATAAATCTTTTCGCGGTATTTACGTACCAAAAGATTAAACGCATAATGCTTTCTGTCAGCAGTATGGAATAATTCAATTAATTCATTATCAGTGTATTCAGACATGTTCAGTACACAAAGCATTAATCAGCATCGAACGACTTATTGACGATAAAAATCACGGCGTTGTATCTTTGCTGACAACTTTAAGGAAGAACATGAAACCTGCTTATTGAGATTCAGGTGATAGTTCACTCCTGTTTTCAGCTCTTACGACTGATTGCTTTAAGGGCAGCTTTGATAATATGCGGAACATCAAGTCCGTATTTTACAAGCAGTTCCTCTGGTGTGGCACTTTCGCCGAATTTATCGTCAACAGCTACCATCTCCATTGGTGCAGGCAGGCTAAGAGCTAAAAGCTGGGCTATACTGTCGCCGAGTCCTCCATTCATAAGGTGTTCCTCAGCAGTTACAACGCAACCGGTTTTTTTAACAGAATGTAAGACTGCCTCTTTATCCAAAGGTTTAATGGTATGGATATTAATAATTTCAGCGTCGATCCCTTGTTCTTTCAATGCTATGCCTGCCTGTAGCGCATGCCATACCATATGTCCTGTAGCAATGATAGTTACATCCTTTCCGGGAGTAAGTAATATTGCTTTTCCGATTTCGAACGGCTGATCTACCGGCATGAAATTTGCGACTTTAGGCCTGCCAAAACGAAGGTAAACCGGGCCAACATAATCAGCAATGGCGAGGGTGGCAGCATACGTCTGGTTATAATCGCATGGATTTATAACTGTTAAATTGGGTAGCATCTTCATGAGCCCAATGTCTTCCATAGTCTGATGTGTTGCCCCGTCTTCGCCCAATGTAAGTCCGGCATGGGAAGCGCATATTTTTACGTTCGTATTTGAATAAGCTACGGATTGACGGATCTGATCATAAACTCGTGCTGTACTGAAATTTGCAAATGTGCCCGTAAAAGGAATTTTCCCACCGATAGCCAATCCCGCTGCAACTCCAATCATATTTGCTTCGGCAATACCCGCCTGGAAAAACCGTTCAGGAAATTCTTTCGCAAAAGCATCCATTTTCAGGGATCCGATAAGGTCGGCACAAAGTGCAACAACATTAGGGTGAGTGCGTCCGAGTTGGAGTAGGGCAGCTCCAAATCCTGAGCGGGTATCTTTTTGTTCAGTGGAAGTAAACATTGTCATAGGGATTGCTTTTGCAGTGAATTTCTGATTTTCGTTTATTTGCTTATTGCTTGTACATCTGTATATCGGTGGTTTTACCCGATTCAATTATAAAACTTTGCTCAACAGAATAAAGAGTTGCGCGCGAATTTTTTGGTCTGAATACAATCCTGTAACTGCCGGGTTGCAGGTAAAGCGTTTCGAGTGTGAGATTATCATTGAGCTCGTAAATACGCGTCAGTTTATTCTTATCGCTGAGCAACAGGGTTCCGTATCCCATAAATGTTTTCCTTATCACAGCAATACCTGGCTCAGGTATTTCGATGGTAGTAGTGTGACTTTGGCTTATATCTATGTCATTCAGTGTAATACGAGGTAATGAAAGGACTTCTAAATCGTATTTCCCGGTAATATATTTTTCGGTTTCACCAAAATTCTGAACATTCAAAGTTTGGTTGCTACCATTTTTTCGGATGATACATTGCAAACCTTTGGAGGCATTGCTGCTGCCGGCCATTTTCAGTTGAAGGTATCCCTGTGGTGCATCGGCGGCAACTACAGTATGCTTGCCGGGTACAATCCGCAAAGTGTCGATTGATATTGGTGGAATAGTATGTATATCAACACGGTAGGTTATAAGCGGATCAACAACCAGGGTATCCGGAAGACCACGGTTATTCATAGTATGTATGTAATTATACATTACTTTACCTGAAGAAATGTCGGTAAAGGTCATACCTGCATCTGTTTCAGTTGGTCTTCCTGCTTCATCCAGCAGGTTAACCTGCATTGTGGTTGAATTGAGTGCCTGCGAGATTACAATGTTTAAAGCTTTCCTGAAATCCTTTTCGTTGGTGGCATCAAAATAGGTTCCTACACAATTGAAAGCAAGGTTAAAATCCTGCCCGATTCCGATGATAAAAGGTTTAAGTATGATACCGTTTTTTTGAAGCATCCTCGAAACGGCGCAGGGATCGCCGCTACATTCTTCCATGCCATCGGTAATGAGCACAACAATATTCCGGCAGTTGGTGCAGGGAGGGAAATCTTTTGCTGATTGTTCGAGTGAATAGGCGAGGGGTGTGGTACCCCGCGGAGTGATCGTACGGAGGCGTGTTTTAATTTTGTATGCATTTCCGGTTGCAAACGGCACTTCGAGTTTGGTGTCGCTGCATACCTGTGGCGGATATTGATGTTGATGTCCGTAAACACGTAATGCAAATTCAGTATTTTTCAAACCACCGATACTATCCATCATTTCCGACATAATCCGCTTTGCGATATTGAATTTGGTATCGCTCTGCCAGCGGCCCAGCATACTCTGTGAAGCATCGAAAATAAAAAGTATCCGCGTTAATGGTACCGTTTTATTGATTTCAGGCGGCTGATTCTGGGCATAAACACCCGCTGCAAAAAAAAGTATGCAGACAGTGGTTATGGTTTTATTTAGTATGCCTGAGTTTTTCAATTAAATGGAGGATTTAGGTTTTAGGGTTTGGGTTTTAGGGGTTTGGAATTTACGAAGTACTATTTACGAGGTGCAATTTGGTATTTGGTATTTGGTATTTGGATCTTTTTTACCCTGGTTCATTTGCCTAATACCTAACCCCTAAAACCCAACCCCTCATTCATAACGCTCATTCTGGCGATTTATGATACCCCTTTAATAATCTCCCAATGTTTCTGCCAATTGCGAAAGTGCTGATTCAAGGTCTTTGTCGCTTGGAGGCGATCCGTGCCACTGATGTTTATCCACCATAAAATCAACACCTTGTCCCATATGAGTATGCATCAGAATCACAATTGGTCTGCCTTGTCCGGTCAACGATTTGGCTTCAGCCATTGTCGAAAGAATATCATCAAAATTATGTCCGTCCATTTCCAGCACTATCCAGCCGAAAGCTTCCCATTTAGCCCTGAGGTTGCCTAAAGTCATAACTACATCAACCGGTCCGTCAATTTGTTTGCCGTTGTAATCGATGGTTGCAATGATATTATCAACTTTCCGGGCATTGGCAAACATGGCTGCTTCCCATATCTGACCTTCCTGCAGTTCGCCGTCACCATGAAGCGAATACACAAGGTTTTTATCGTTGTTAAGGCGTTTTGAAAGAGCAGCGCCAATGGCAACTGAAAGTCCCTGTCCGAGTGAACCTGATGCAACTCTTACTCCCGGCAAGTGTTCGGCAGGTGTTGGGTGACCCTGAAGACGTGTGTTGAGTTTCCTGAAAGTTGCCAGTTCGCTGACAGGGAAATATCCGGTACGTGCCAGCAAGCTATACCATACTGCTGAAATATGTCCGTTCGAAAGGAAAAACATGTCCTGGCCATGACCATCCATAGTGAAGTTTTTGGGATCGTGGTGTAATATTGAAGTGTAAAGTGCAGTCATAAAATCAGCACATCCCAGTGATCCACCCGGATGTCCCGACTGCACTGCATGTACCATTCTTACTATGTCGCGGCGTACCTGAGTGGCCAGAGTCTGCATGTCAGTTGTAGTTGTCATATGTTGTTTATAAATAATTAGCTAAATTATGCCAATAGTGTTCTCTCTGATCAGATTGTTAATAATTTTGGAAAACAAATTTTAACCTTTTTACTCATTTATTGCCGGAAGCACTAAACCAAAGGCTGTACCCGTTATACCACAGCAACTGCCAGGTTTTCCGGAAATAACTTTGTGCGTATCAGGATTAGCTTTGTATCACCTGAATAATTTAATCACCTTGATGATTTTGTTTAAAATACTACTCTCACGACTCAGTTTATTTTTGTTTAGTTGCTTTCTGCTACTTAGCATTACTACTGATGCTCAATTGGTTAATCCATCATGCCAAACTGAAAAACAATGGGTTGACTCTGTTTACAATGCTCTTACTGCGCAACAGCGCATCGGTCAGTTATTCATGCTGCGAGCTAATTCAGATATTGATTCAGCCGAAATCCGTAATCTTTCGCGTTTGATTAGAGATTACAATATTGGCGGCTTATGCTTTTTTAAAGGTGGTCCGATCAGGCAGGCTATCCTTACCAATTATTACCAGCAACTGGCGTTAACTCCTCTGCTTATATCAATGGATGCCGAGTGGGGGTTGGGTATGCGGCTCGACAGCACCATTTCGTTTCCGCGGCAAATGACTATAGGAGCTATGCAAAACGAAATGTTGATATCTGTTTATGGTCAAACCATTGCATCTCAGCTGAAAAGACTGGGGGTGCATGTTAGTTTTTCTCCGGTTGCTGATATCAACAGCAATCCTGCTAACCCGGTTATCAATATACGATCCTTCGGCGAGCATAAGGAAGATGTGGCCAGAAAAGCCATACTCTATATGAAAGCACTTCAGAAAGGTGGAATTATAACTGTTGCAAAACATTTTCCGGGACATGGGGATACGGATACCGATTCGCATCACACCTTGCCATTTATTGGACATTCGGCCGCTGTTATTGATTCACTCGATCTTTATCCCTTCAAGAAACTTATTAATGCCGGTCTTGATGGCATGATGCTGGCACACCTTAATATACCAGCTTTTGATACAACCAGGAATTTGCCATCGAGTCTTTCGCCACTGGTTACGGATTCCCTGCTACGCAAGAAACTTGGATTTAATGGCTTGATCTTTACTGATGCTCTTGATATGAAAGGCGTGTCGGGTTACGATGCTCCCGGATTTGTTGAGTTGAGAGCCCTGAAAGCCGGAGCCGATGTTTTACTTCTTTCCGTTTCTGTTGAAAAAGCTTTAACAGCCATTCAACAGGCTATTGACAGCGGATGGTATTCGCAGCATGAACTGGAGGTTCACTGCCGGAAAGTACTTATGTATAAATATCGGGCTGGACTTAATGATTTGAAAAGCATACCGATAGAAAATCTTTACGATGATCTGCATACTCCGTATAGCGAAAATTTTAGCCTCGAGTTGTACAGGAATTCAGTTACGGTGCTAAGAAACGAAAACAATATTATTCCGGTCGTTATTCAGGATACAACCCGAATCGCCACACTAATGATCGGGTATGACGATATTCGGAAATTCCAGCAACGGATTAATGATTTTGCACAAGCCGATCATTATACGTTACCCCGCAACGCTGATAAAAATGAGATCGAAAAAATATACAAATCGCTTAAAGCCTACAATTTAATACTCATTGGTATTAATAACACCATTCCTGCCCCGGCACGCAATTTTGGTATTTCAGAAGCAACAGTTAAGCTGGTCGATTCGTTGCTGGTATCAAAAAAATGTATTCTTAATTTGTTTACCATTCCATATAGTGTTAATCTGTTCAAAAATGCAGATCAGGCGAATGGCCTGGTGGTTGCGTATCAGGATAATGCCGATGCGTATGATGCGGTTGTACAGATTTTATTCGGTGCTTTCGGAGCATCCGGGCAACTTCCGGTTTCGGCGAATAAAGCGTTTCCTACACATATGGGGCTTACAACATCAGTTAATAATTGTTTGCGTTACAATCCATTCGAAAACAGCGGAATAAGTGATGAAGACCTTTCGGATGTGGATTCAATTATCCAGTCGGGGCTGGATAAAAAAGCGTATCCGGGATGCCAGGTGCTGATTGCAAAGGACGGAAATGTTATTTACCGGAAAGCGTTTGGGGTTATCGATTATAGTAAGAATCAATCGGTCAGAAATGATGATTTGTACGATCTGGCAAGTGTTACCAAAGTGGCTGCAACAACTCTTGCAATAATGAAACTTTACGATAAGGGTGTTGTAAATCTCGATGTTCCGTTGTCGCAAACATTAAAATACCTCGAAAATACGAATAAGAATAAAATTACTATACGCGAGATAATGACTCATCAGGCCGGACTGGTTGCATGGATTCCTTTTTATCAGAAAACACTTGTAAACCGCAAACCTGATAGCACTATCTATTCCAGCAGGTACTCTGCTGATTTCCCTGTGAGGGTTGCTGATGGCATGTATATAAGGAAAGATTACAAACAGGCAATTCTGGATTCAATAATAAACTCACCGGTTTCGGATAAAAAGGAATACCGTTATAGCGACCTTGGATTTATTCTTTTGCAGCAATATGTGGAGCAAGTTACGGGTCAGAGCCTGGATGTTTTCGTTGACGAGCAGCTTTTTAAGCCTCTGGGCCTTCATACTTTAACCTATAAGCCCCGTGATTATTTCCCGCTTTCGAGGATTATCCCCACTGAAATTGACACACTATTCAGGCGCCAGCTGGTGCATGGAGATGTTCATGACCAGGCGGCTGCCATGCTTGGAGGTGTTGCCGGACATGCCGGTTTGTTCGGTACTTCGAATGATATGGCAGTTCTTTTGCAAATGCTGGTGCAAAATGGATTTTATGGCGGAAAGCAATATCTGAAACCGGAAACGGTAACTTTGTTTACCAAAAGACAGTTTAAAGGAAACAGAAGGGGGCTTGGTTTCGATAAACCACAACTTATACCATCGGAAGCCGGCCCCGCATGTGAAGAAGCTTCTGCCAACAGTTTCGGACATACCGGTTTTACGGGAACATACATTTGGGCCGATCCTGACAATAATCTGCTTATTGTTTTTCTTTCGAATCGTGTAAATCCGTATGCTGAACCCAACAGGCTGGTGCAGTTAGGTATACGGACCGAAATACAGAAAATCCTATATAAATCACTGAGTAAAAATTTGAAACCCGGGCAACATATGCAACGGAAACCTGTTAATAGTACAACGGAGTAAAAGTGATTTTGAAATGATCAAGCTGTAATTGGTAAAAAGACCTAAAGTCAGCTATTGAAAAATTTCAGCGTAACGGCAGAACAGCCATAAATCCTGAGCCTGATCCTATTCAACTTTTTACACCATGTCCATCGCATTTAAAAACCAATTAATAATTCACAATTTTTTAAGTATCAATTCAATAAACAAGTAGAACATGTCAAAAGTAACTTTAAAAGGTAACCCTGTGTCAACAATCGGTGATTTACCTGTAGTAGGATCGAAGGCTCCTGAATTTTCGCTGGTTGGAACAAATTTAGCCGATGTTAAAAACACTGATTTCGCCGGTAAACGAGTGGTGTTGAATATTTTTCCAAGCCTCGATACCGCAACTTGCGCTGCTTCTGTAAGGCGCTTTAATGTTGAAGCCTCAAAATTACAGGATGCTGCAGTAGTTTGTATCTCGAAAGACCTTCCGTTTGCCCATAGTCGTTTCTGTACCACCGAAGGAATCGAGAATGTGGTTTCAGCTTCGGAATTCCGTAGCAATACTTTCGGCAAAAACTATGGAGTAATGATTACTGATGGTCCATTGCAAGGCTTAATGGCTCGTGCAGTTGTAGTTTTAGATAAAGATGGCACCGTTCTGCATTCGCAATTGGTTCCGGAAATTACCGAAGAGCCTGATTATGAATCCGCACTGAATTCGCTGAAATAATCCGGGACTTTTTTTTGCCAACCCGAAAATAATAGTACCTTTGCGCCACAATTAAGCAACTGCGGATGTGGCGTAATTGGTAGCCGCGCCAGACTTAGGATCTGGTGTCGTGAGACGTGGGGGTTCGAGTCCCTTCATCCGCACAGAACTGACCAGGACTGCATTCATGTAGCCCTGGTTTTTTCGGTTTTAAAGAGAACCAGTTTGCACCCGGGCAGGCCGGATCAATTAATATTTCAAACAGTGAGAATGAAAAACTCCTGCAATACATTGTAAAAATGGCATTAAAAAAATCAGGAAACACTCTTTTTGAACACCTCGATTATGCAGGTAAAAATCTGGCTCATAAGGAAATGGAGGATTGTACTTTCGTTCATTGTAATTTTTCTGACGCCGATTTATCGAATACTTCCTTCAGCGATTGCGAATTCGAAAACTGCAATTTCAGTAATGCAAAAACCAGGAATACCTCGTTTAAGGATGTGAAATTCAGAAATTGTAAGTTGCTGGG
>CAZOXJ010000014.1:1512-15364 GCA_964583325.1 uncultured Lentimicrobiaceae bacterium | reverse complement strand
AACTACTCGATTGATCCGGAACTGAACAGGATTAAAAAAGCAAGGTTTTCAATGCCCGGCGTACTGGGTTTGCTTTCAAAATATAATATTGATATCGAATAAATATTCCTCTGAATGTTATTTCTGCATCAGTCGGTTTACCTTAAATTAGTTTACAATCAGCTGTTTTAATTTCCCGAAAGTATTCGTATATTTGTAGTAATGTACTGGCCCTGAATTATTTGATTGGAAATCAGTAAAATAACAATTATAAAGATGGAGACTCTTATGGAAGCCATAACTGATAATGAAAAAGAATGTTGCCCTCGTTTTTATCCTGAAAAATGGGATGATAAAATTATTCAGTGGGACAATAAAAAGTTCATTAAGGAAAACATAAAAACATTCTTTTATATGCCCTTAAATTTTGGCAGGGTTATGAAAAGACTGGATAAAAAACTCAGTGAAGCTAATACAACTATCCTTGATGGAATTTGCCTGTCGGATCATACCTCCCGCTGGAATATGGATTTGTATGTAGCTGTTGATAAGGACATTCCTGGCTATGATAGTTCGGCATTCAGTGGGAATTTCTTTAGCAAAGTTTACGAAGGACCATTTCAGGATACAGGAAAATGGGGCAAGGATTTTGAAGCCCAGGCAAAATTGAAGGGTTTCACGATTAAGAAATGGTACATGTGGTACACAACTTGTCCGAAATGTGCGAAAAAATATGGTAAGAACTATGTTGCCATTATTTCGCAGGTAGGGTAATCGTATTCGAAACATTGTTAACGTGTTTATTTAAATACAAAAAACATCAGCCATGAAAAAATCAACCCTTGCGATACACTGGATACCACGTATTTTATGTATCCTGTCGATATTGTTTGTAAGTATGTTCGCGTTGGATTCTTTCGAACCTGGGCGAACTATCTGGCAGCAACTTGGGGCTTTCGCAATTCACCTGATTCCATCCTTTATTTTACTTGCTTTGCTTATTGTGGCATGGAAATGGGAGTACGTTGGCGGAATAATATTTGTTTTGATCGGACTTGGTTTCAGCCCATTTATCTTCTCACATAATTATGCCATGAACCATTCGGTATGGATGAGTCTTAGTATTATTCTGATGATAACCTTCCCGTTTGTTATTGTCGGTGTACTTTTTATTGTAAGTCATTTTTTGAAAAACAGGGAATTGGCTAACTGATTTTTCAGTATCAGTCTTCAATCATTTTAGTACTTTTATCCGCTCAGGCATTCATTAACCGGGCGAAATGAAGGAATATATTCAAACCTGTCAAACCCCTTAAACACTTCAATCCCGTCTACACCCCAATCCAAACATTATTTCAACAAATACATAGTTTAAATCATTAAAAATAATACCTTTGCAAACTTATTCGTCATACATTTAGCATGGCAATAAGTATCAGATAATCAAATAAATACAGTATATCAAACTCATCTTTTTTTAATACCATGGAAATTACCAGGGAGAATACAGGCGAATTGACCGCTACCATCAAAATGGTGATCAGCCCGGCTGACCACAAAGACAGTGTAACAAAAATATTAAAAGACTATCAGCGTAAGGCTAATGTACCAGGTTTTCGCCCGGGTCACGTGCCTTTTGGTATGATTAAAAAACTATACGGATCTGCAGTTTTTGCTGAAGAAGTGAATAAACTTGTTTCGGATAAACTCAATAAATATATTGCTGACGAAAAGCTCGATATACTCGGTCAGCCATTGCCAAATGTTGATCTTACTCAACAGTTTGATCATGAGGAAGAAAAGGATATCGAATTTTTCTTCGATCTTGGTATGGCACCTGCTTTCGATGTTGTACTCGACGAAAATTTAGCAATCGATTATCACGTAATTAAAGTTGATAATACCATGATCGACAAATACGTTGACGATATGCGCCAGCGTTTTGGAACTATGGACAACCAGGAAATTGCAGGTGAAAAAGATATGCTTCATGGCAATTTCAAACAGCTTGATGCTGAAGGCAATGTTCTCGAAGGCGGCATTTCACATAGTTCACGCTTATCCATTGATAGTATTGCTGATGACGAATTGAAAGCGAAACTTATTGGTTCAAAAGTATCGGACACTTTAGTTTTTAATCCCGGAAAAGCTACACGTACTTCGGTTGAAGTTGCTGCCATGCTTGGAATTGATAAAGCTGAAGCAGAAGGACTTGATTCCGATTTTAGTTTTGAGATTACCGAAATTACCACTGCAGCTCCGGCTGAGATGAATGAAGAATTCTTCGAAAAAGTATTTCCTGAATCAGGAATAACAACCGAAGAAGATTTCCGCAGAAAAATTCAGGATGAGTCGGAGAAAGCATTTGTAGCTGACAGTGATCATCTTTTTGCACACCATTCGCAGGAAAAACTGGTCGAAACAGTAAACATTCCTCTTCCGGATGCGTTTATGAAACGTTGGCTTGTTGAGAGTAACGAAGGAAAAATTTCGCAGGAAGAAATTGATCTCAATTACGACAAATATGCCGAAGGAATGAAATGGCAGTTAATCGAGAACAAGATCATCAAGGATGCTGAAATTGAAGTCGCTGATCAGGAAATCAAAGATTACGTTAAGGACTATTACCTCCAGGGGTGGCGTACCATGCAACTTAACGAGGACCTGATGGAAAGGCTCGAAACTATTGCCGATTCATTTCTGAAAGATAAACCAACCGAAACCCGCCGTATTATCGATTCTCTTTACGGTCAGCGTGTTACCGCTTATATTAAGTCAAAAGTTAAACTCGTTGAAAAAGAAATCACCTACGACGAATTTGTTAAAATTGACGCTGAAAAACACTAAAATATGAACATGCACAACGAATTTCGCAAATATGCCGTTCATCATCGCGGTATAAGCAGTACTTCACTCAACAGGTATGCTTCCGTTTCGCAGGGGTATATTTCGCCAACCATTATCGAAGAGCGCCAGTTGAACATAGCAACAATGGACGTTTTCTCACGGTTAATGATGGATCGTATCATTTTCCTTGGTGTTCCGATTGATGATTACGTTGCAAATATCATACAGGCTCAGTTGCTTTTCCTCGAATCAGTTGATTCAAAACGCGATATCCAGATTTATCTGAATACACCGGGCGGATCAGTATATGCTGGTTTAGGAATTTACGATACCATGCAGTACATCGCTCCCGATGTAGCAACCATCTGTACCGGAATGGCAGCTTCGATGGGTGCCGTTTTACTCTGTGCCGGTCAAAAAGGGAAACGGACCGCTTTAAAACACTCAAGGATCCTTATCCATCAGCCTATGGGCGGTGCCGAAGGACAAGCCTCGGATATTGAAATCACAACACGTGAAATCCTGAAACTGAAAAAGGAATTATACGATATCATTGCCTCGCACAGCGGACAGACTTTCAAGAAAATTGAAAAGGATTCGGATCGTGATTACTGGATGACAGCTGAAGAAGCTAAGGCTTATGGCATGATTGACGAACTGTTGTTCAGGGAGCCTAAATAGAAATTTATACAACATTGATTTTCCGGCGGGGGTAAACATTTTTTCACTCCCGCCGGAAATTTTTATAACTTTACATCTCGAAGGCTATAAATACTATGATAGCTTCAGAGGCTGAGAGATAGTTAGCTTAAACGGCGGTTTCACAGCAGTTTTTAATACCACTATTATGACAAAAAAAGAAGAACGTTGTTCCTTTTGCGGACGCCCAAAGCGCGAAACCAATATTCTGATTGCCGGTCTCGAAGCGCACATCTGCGATTACTGTATCGACCAGGCTAAGGATATTATGCGTGAGGAGATCAAACATACCAAACAATCCGATCATAAAGCACTTGAAACTCCAAAACCACAGGAAATAAAAACCTACCTCGATAAGTTTGTTATCGGGCAGGATGATTCAAAACGGGTTCTGGCTGTTGCCGTTTACAACCATTACAAACGGATAAATCAACCTCCATCGAAGAATAAAGATGATGTGGAGATTGAAAAATCGAATATTATACTTGTAGGTGAAACCGGCACCGGAAAAACGTTGCTTGCACGCACCATTGCCAAACTTCTCCAGGTTCCGTTCTGCATTGCCGATGCAACTGTGCTTACCGAAGCAGGTTATGTAGGCGAAGACGTTGAGAGCATTCTGAGCCGGCTTTTACAGGCAGCTGATTATAATGTTGCTGCTGCCGAAAAAGGTATAGTTTTTATTGACGAAATTGATAAAATAGCACGTAAAAGTGACAACCCTTCCATTACCCGTGATGTATCGGGTGAAGGCGTACAGCAGGCCTTGCTTAAATTGCTCGAAGGGGCTGATGTAAATGTTCCGCCGCAAGGTGGGCGCAAACATCCTGAGCAAAAAATGATTCTGGTAAATACCCGTAATATTTTATTTGTTTCGGGAGGTGCATTCGATGGTATCGATAAAAAAATTGCATCCCGGATGCAAACCAGTATCATAGGTTACTCCACCGACCGCGATAAAGATGTAATAGATAAAAATAATCTTCTGCAGTACGTTGCTCCCCAGGATTTGAAAAGTTTCGGTCTTATCCCCGAACTGGTTGGCCGTTTCCCGGTAGTTACCTATTTGAATCCGTTGAGCCGCGAAGTGCTTATCCGTATCCTTACCGAACCGCAGAATGCACTCATCAAACAGTTTGTCAAGCTGTTCGATATGGATAATGTAAAGCTTACTTTTACTGATGATGTGTACGAGTTTATCGTCGATAAAGCCATTGAATTCCGCACAGGCGCCCGTGGATTGCGCTCGATACTCGAAGCGATACTTACTGATGCTATGTTCGAGATTCCTTCGCAGGGAAAACACACCGAACTACTTATAGATCGGGAGTATGCTGCTGAGAAACTTGGAAAAACCAACCTCGCAAGGCTTAAAGTTGCTTAATTTTTTTCCTGAATAAGGAATGCGGATTTGAGAAATAATGAGCATAATTTCTGTCTTTTCTGTTTTCCTGTTTCATAAGGCTCATTTTACTTTACTGTCTCACGGACATTCTAACGTTCATTCTTCATCCGGGAATAACTGTCCAAACTCTTCAGTTTGTTAAATTTTAATGGTCAGCCAATAAAATTGTCAACTTGATTGTTATTACTATGGCATAATTATTGAAACGTTTCAATAAAAAAAACTGTACCATGAAGTTCATTTTGGTTGGTTTGTTAGCTTTAGCACCTTTTCTTATTTCTGCACAGGGAATACTTAATCCTCACTCTGACGAAGGTTACCACTGTTCGGCCATAGTTGTGGATGGTGATACTATTCCTGTAATTTACTATGACGAAGTGTACATCTGGGGAAACAAATCATTCCGTAATTCAGCCGAATCGCGGCAATGGGAGCGCCTGGTGAGGAATGTTAAAAAAGCCTACCCGTATGCCAAAGTGGCTGGTATTAAATTCAATGAATACAACCAGAAAATGGCAGGTATTACCAGCGAGAAAGTAAAGAAGGATTTGATGAAACAAGCCGAGGCTGAGCTGGAAGCCCAGTTTGGTGATGAGTTAAAAGATCTTACAATTACACAAGGTAAAATATTGCTTAAACTAATTGACAGACAAACAAGCAATTGTTCGTATGATATTGTAAAGGATTTCAGAGGTAAATTCCGCGCTTTTTTCTATCAGTCTTTTGCCCGTATTTTTGGTTATAACCTGAAAATTAAATACGATCCGCTTGGCGCTGATGCTGATATCGAACGCATTGTGCTTATGATTGAGAATGGGGTGATTTAACCAGTTCTTTACCGTTTTTATTCTTCAGTGATAGCTTTTAATTCCGATTTCAAAATCCGGTTTGCTTTTTCGGTTTCGTTATTTTGTTTGCTCCATTTTATTATATGGGATGAGCCACAAATCCAACACTTTTTTACTCATAATATTAAAATTGAAAACGGTTTCAATTTTGATAATTGAAACCGTTCACTGGTATGGCTTTGAGAAAGATTTTACCAACTATTTTTTGCCATTATATCCTAAACATCACAGCTTATTGCCCGCTCCCTTTCATCACGGTTAATAATGTATAAGCCATAATTTTAATATCCATTGCCAGCGACATGTTTTCCAGGTAAAGAATATCGAATTTGAGGCGTTCAATCATCTGATCCACATTTTCGGCATAGCCATATTTAACCTGTCCCCACGAAGTGATTCCCGGTTTTACTTTCAGCAGCAGCCTGTAATGAGGGGCTCGTTGTGTGATCTGATCAATAAAGAATTGCCTTTCGGGCCTTGGGCCAACCAGCGACATATCGCCTTTGAGAACTGAAAAAAACTGGGGAATTTCGTCGAGCCGTGTTTTACGCATAAATCTGCCAAAAGATGTAACCCGGTTGTCATTTTTCGACGAGAGCATAGGTGTTCCGTTTTCCGCTCCAATAATCATTGATCGGAATTTAGGTATCATAAAGGTGCGTCCGCTGATTCCTATTCTTTCCTGGGTATAAAATACAGGCCCTTTCGACGACAGTTTTACTCCAATTATGCAAAAAAGATATACCGGTGACAATATAATAATTGCTATTGCTGAAAGAGCAATATCCATAACACGTTTCAGGTTGAGCTGCCACGGAGGCATAAAGTCGAAGGAAACCTGGATGAGCGGCGTTTGATAAATGGATGTCGTTTTTACAGTACCTAGTAAGAAGTCTTGCATATCCGGTATTACTTTAATGAGTACATCTGTGTCTTCAATTTCAGAAATTATCTGTTCGATGGTATTGTGTTCGGAACGTTCGGTAGCTATTATCACCTCTTCAATATTCATTTCGCTGATAAGGTGGCGAAGGTTTGAGAAATGGCCCAGGTTAGGAATGTGCTTTTCAAGTTTGTAGCTGGGGTATTTCACGGCATGCACAAAACCTACAAATTTGTTAAATGCAGCTTTGGGCTGGCTTTCAATTTCATTATAAATAGAAATAGCATTGCCATTGCTTCCAACTATTATGGTATTGAAACCAATTTCACGATGTTTGAGTTTGTAAAGATTGCGTGAAGTAAGAATAAGCCTGAATGTAACGGTTATCAGGAAATGCAGTAAAAACAGGTTGGCAAATAGTTTGTAGTAGTTTTTATAGGTTTGTATTACATCATCGAGAATAAGAGCAAAAAATATGATTATAACACCTATAAGAGTGATAAGCAGGGTTTGGCCCAGTTCACTCATTCGTGCTTTGCGGTAAATATTATGGTAAGATCCGGATAATGTATAAAGTAAAAGCCAGAAAATTGGAATAGCGATAATTCCGAAATAAAATTTGTTATCATTGATTACAATCTGCAGCGTATCGTTCATTGCCTGCATTTCAGCTGACTTGCGCAGGAAGAAAAAGATACTCCAGGCAATAGCGGCCGAAAGCAGGTCGGCAATCACAAATTTAGCAGTTTGCAGTTTTTTATTCATCATAACAGCGGTATTCGTCAGAAATGTAGCAGCTTAATATTATCAAAAAATATTTCAGCTTTAGGATCGGTAGTATTTTTCATTGCTGTAAAAAACACCTTGAAATTACTTACATCGTTATTTGCAGCAAGGGTTGGTGTGAGATTGATATAGATTTTATTCCAGGTATTACTGGGATTAACTACCAAAACCGATCTCTGAGAGGTAATATAGCCATTTAAAAACAAGCCTACAGTGAACGGATTGTTCGATTTGTAATTCAGCTCAAGGAAAACCGAAGTTCCATCGGTAGGAAGTTTAAACGAATCGTGGCTGGCACATTCAAAAACCAATGAATCGGAAGGGATTACGACTTTTGCAGCATACTTATTGTTTTCCCCGGGAAAATCTGTCGCCAGTTCAGGCAATGCTGTTCTAACAAGATTCACTTCGCTGCGTTGTGTCGAATCAATCGAATAATTAGCATATTCAAACTCTTCAAGCCAGGCAAATTTCGTAGCGCTTGCATAGGAAAATTTCATATGACCAAGGTCAGTTATCTTTTCGCGTTCAAGTTCAACAGCTTTGTTGATTTGTGTATAAAATGGATAAGGAACCCTTAGTTCGTTGATACCATTAAGTTTAATGCCTGCGAAAATGGATAGGTTTGCAGGACCGCTTTTTAATGCCGGAACCTGCAATGGTAATTCGAAGGCTCCTATCAGTTCGTTATCAGTATAAATCCAGGCATCACATATTTTGTGTGAAGCAGTTCCTTGTATGGATGTTACATTCAAACTTATCGAATCAATAGCTATATAGGCCGGAATTTCGTCAATGGAAGTTTTTGCGCAGCCGGTAAAAATTACCAGGATAGCAAGGATGAGTAATTTGTGGATATGTTGGGTAATGTATGTCATTGGTGGTATAAGTAGTTTAATTCTTTTTGTGATGGGCGAAATTTTTCCTGTTATTCAGGATTGTTGACTTTTGAAGCAGTATTCACTTTTTCAATAATCTGGTATGCAACTTTAAGTGCCTGGTATCCATCATTAATGGTAACGTGAGGTGTTCTGTTTTCAATGATCGACCGGGCGAAACTTTCCAGTTCAGTTTGTATGGCGTTGGTTGGTTTTATCTCTGGTTTTTCGAAATGTATCTGCTTGGATTCTTTACCGTTTCCGGGGTCAAGAACAGGAAGCAAAGGGTTTATTTTGCCATCTATAATACTTTTGATGCGAATAACTTCCGTTTTTTTATTCAGGAAATCAACAGCAATATATGCATTCTGCTGAAAGAAACGCGCTTTTCGCATAGGACTAAGCGATATGCGGCTTGCGGTAAGATTAGCCACACAACCGTTATCGAACTCCAGCCTTGCGTTTACAATATCGGCTGTATCTGTAACAACAGCAACACCGCTTGCGCTGATTTTTCGGATGTTTGCCTGAACCGTGTGCAGTACAATATCAATATCATGAATCATCAGGTCAAGGATTACCGGTACATCGGTGCCGCGGGGATTGAAGCTGGCAAGCCTGTGCACTTCAATAAACATAGGATTTTCAATGAACGGTAGTGCTGCCACCATAGCAGGGTTAAAACGCTCAACATGTCCCACCTGAACTTTAACGTTGGCTTCATGCGCAATTTCAATCAGTTTCAGCGCTTCCTCCGGGGTTGTAACAATGGGTTTCTCAATAAAAACATGTTTAAATTGTTTTAAAGCGCGGGCAGCAGGCTCAAAATGTTCGATGGTCGGTGTTACAATATCGATTACATCTGCTTCGCTAATGAGTTCATCGATAGAGTTAAACTTCCTGATTCCGAATTCTTTGGAAACCGATCGGGCATTTGTTTCATCTGAATCATAAAATCCAATAAGCGTAAACTCTGGTATTTCGTTGATGCATTTGATATGTATTTTCCCAAGGTGTCCGGCTCCAATAATTCCTACTTTAATCATATGTTAATTTTTGTGCAAAAGTAGAAAAAAGCCACCCGTAATCCCGATAACTTTTAAACAGTTTATTAAGATGTGTTAAAGGGTTCATGATTCCGGAAATGGTTGTACCGGTATCAGAAAATAAACCATATTTTTCTGTTTTTTTTTATTCAAACCCGACTTTCTGCTGTTGCTGAATAATTCCCGAAACTTAATCCTGTATATTGGCTGAACATGCATTCAATTTACTACTTTTGTCACTTGTAACATTTAATTTAATACACGGGAAATTGAATACCGCACTATCGTTTCCTTGTTCATAAATGCCTGATTCTATCAATAATACATATAAAAACTTTATAATGAAAAATACCGCTTTTACTCAAATTCATGAAGCGCTTGGCGCTAAAATGGCCCTTTTTGCCGGTTACAATATGCCTATTCAGTTTTCGGGCATAAACGATGAGCACGAAACTGTTCGGACTAAACTTGGAGTTTTTGATGTTTCGCATATGGGCGAGATATGGGTTAAGGGCCCTAAAGCTCTTGATTTTATTCAGTATGTTACTACCAACGATGCCTCGGTACTCTTTGATGGTAAAGTTCAGTACTCATGTTTCCCGAACGGGAAAGGTGGTATTGTTGATGATTTATTGGTTTACAAAGTGGATGACCTTACCTATTTGCTTGTTGTTAACGCTTCGAATATCGACAAAGACTGGGCATGGCTCCAAAGTCAGAATGCGATGGGAGCTGAATTATACAATGCATCGGATGAAATTGCTCAGTTAGCTGTTCAGGGACCGCTCGCATTGAAAGCTATGCAGAAACTTACAGGTACTTCGGTGATAGATATGGAGTATTACACGTTTAAAAAACTTGATTTCGCAGGTGTTAAAGATGTAATTTTTGCTACAACAGGATACACCGGATCAGGAGGTTGCGAAATTTATATGGCTAACAAAGATGCTGTAAAAATTTATGAAGCTGTTATGGAAGCCGGTGCTGAGTATGGCATAAAATCTATCGGACTCGCTGCCCGCGATACCTTGCGCCTCGAAATGGGTTTCTGCCTTTATGGCAATGATATCGACGACACTACTTCGCCTATTGAGGCCGGTCTGGGCTGGATTACGAAATTTACGGATGCGAAGAATTTTATTAATAAGGATATTTTCCTGAAACATAAAACGGAAGGCACATCGCGGCGCCTGGTCGGCTTCGAACTGATTGATAAAGGTGTTCCGCGTCATGGGTATGATGTTGTTGATGCTGATGGCAATAAAATAGGTATCGTTACAAGCGGAACTATGGGGCCATCAGTAAAAAAAGGAATTGGAATGGCTTATGTTCCAACAGCGTATATGAAAGCCGGCAGCGAAATATTTATCAGCATCCGCGAAAAAGCGATTAAAGCACAAGTTGTAAAAATGCCTTTTTATAAAGGTTAGATTCAAATAATAAATTATGCGCAGCGTAACGTGTTGTATAGCCGTACGCTGCGCATTTTAATTGCCATCCAGCACTATGAAAAGTATCGAAGTATGTTTGTCGCCGGCATTGTATAAGTTTAAAACCACGCATAATAATTATATTGTTGTGATTGTGGATGTTTTGCGTGCAACTACCGCTTTCTGCGCTGCTTTCGATAGCGGTGTTGAAACACTTATCCCGGTTTCGGGGCTCGACGAATTGCTTGATTATAAAAACAAAGGATATCTTACCGCTGCAGAACGCGATGGTAAAAAAGTTGATTTTGCTGATTTCGGAAATTCACCATCTGTTTTTCTTCAAAACGATTTGACAGGTAAAAATCTGGCATATTCAACCACCAACGGAACACAGGCAGTTGAAATGGCCAAAAATTCGGGAATACTTGTTGCTGCTGCTTTTACAAATTTAAACGCTGTTTGCGACTGGCTTGTTAAACAGGAAAAAAACATTGTCATCCTTTGCTCAGGATGGAAAAATACCTTTAGCCTCGAAGATACACTCTGTGCAGGCGCGTTGGTTGAAGAACTTGAGATTTCAGGTAAATATGCGCATTGCTGCGATGCAGCCTTTGTTTCCTTAAACCTTTGGCAAAAATCGAAATCCGAATTATTGGAAGTTGCACAAGAAGCAAATCATTACCAACGATTATTTCGAATGGGTTTGACAGAGGACTTGAAGCATTGCTTTAGTCTGAATAGTTCAGCTGCAGTTCCTGTATACGAAGGAATGGAATTCATTGTTATGACAACGAGGTAGGGCTTTTTCTGGTGCTTGGTGTTTTTTATAATTCACAGACCAGTTTCAAATGCAGGATTGTATTTTGCCTTTATCAGGAACTTTCAAAACTTATTTCTGTTTATATAGCCCGTGGATCGAATTGATATTTTTTTATTCCTTCTGGTTTTCCTTACTTCTGTACCTTTGATGTGTTGATTCAATCTAAAGACATATCTTATGAAATCACGTAAAATACTAAGTATCATTGTTATGGCCATTGCACTCTTCTCCTGTAAATCAGGAAGTGAAAAAACGAAAACTTCCGGTAACGAAGATTTCAAATACCTGGTTGAGCAATTTGCCGACCTTAAAATAATGCGGTACCAGGTTACTGGTTTCGACTCACTTACGCTAAAGCAAAAGGAACTTGTGTATTATCTTAGCCAGGCGGCTATCTGCGGACGCGATATCATTTTCGATCAGAATGGCAAATACAACCTGGCCATCCGCCGTACGCTCGAAAATATTTACCAAACCTATTCAGGTAAAAAGGAAGGTGAGGACTGGCAGGCTTTTGAAGTGTATCTGAAAAGAGTCTGGTTCTCAAACGGGATTTACCATCATTATGCTTCCGAAAAGTTTTTACCGGGTATAAGTATCGAATATTTTAATGAACTCGTTGCAAAAAGTGATCAAACAAAATTTCCTCTGCGCGAAGGACAAACCGTTGATCAACTCATAGCTGAGCTCACGCCTGCTATATTTGATCCTTCATTTCTACCCAAAAAAGTAAACCGCGAATCCGGTGTGGATATTGTGCTTACATCGGCTGTAAATTTTTACGAAGGTGTTAATGAAGCAGAGGTCGACGCATTCTATAAGGCAATGAAACAGGCTGATCCTGAGCATCCTTTATCCTACGGGTTAAATTCGAACCTGGTTAAGGAAAATGGTAAAATAATTGAGAAAACCTGGAAACTGGGTGGAGGATATTCCGAAGCTATCGAACAAATTATTTATTGGTTCGAAAAAGCTATACCAGTTGCTGAAAATCAGGAACAAAAGGCAATTCTTGCTAAACTGGTTGAGTATTATAAAACCGGAGATCTGAAAACCTGGGACGAGTATAATGTTCTGTGGGTAAGCGATCTGAAAAGTGATATTGATGTTGTGAACGGTTTTATCGAATCGTACGAAGATCCGCTTGGAAGGAAAGCAACCTGGGAATCGGTGGTTAATTTCAAAGATAAGATTGCTACCAAACGAGCTGAAACTATCAGTGCCAATGCGCAATGGTTTGAGGATAATTCGCCGGTCGAAAGCCGTTTCAAAAAAGAAAAAGTGAAAGGAGTTACCGCAAAAGTGATTACAGCCGCGCAACTTGGTGGTGATTGCTATCCTTCAACGCCTATTGGTATCAATCTGCCAAATGCCGACTGGATACGCAAAGAGCATGGTTCCAAATCAGTGACCATCGAAAATATTACTTATGCGTATGATCAGGCAGCGCTTGGTAATGGAATGCTCGAAGAGTTTGTTCTTTCGGAAGAAGAGCGTGAGCTTTCGAAAAAATACGGTTCCCTGGCAAGCAATGTGCATACCGATCTGCACGAATGCCTTGGACATGGTTCCGGACAACTATTGCCCGGAACAAGCAGCGAAGCCCTCCGTAATTACCAGAGTGCACTCGAAGAATCCCGTGCCGATCTTTTCGCACTGTATTATATTATGGATCCCAAGCTGATCGAATTGAATGTGCTGCCCTCAGCTGATGCTGCCAGGGCCGAATACAATGCCTATATCCGAAATGGTTTGATGACACAGTTGACGCGAATAGCTCCGGGTAAAAATATTGAGCAATCGCATATGCGCAACAGGCAGCTCATTGCCAGCTGGTGCATGGAAAAAGGTGCTGCCGATAAAGTTATTGAGTTTGTGAAACAGGATGGGAAAACGTATGTTAAGATTAACGATTACGCCAGGCTAAGGAGTTTGTTTGGTGCTCTCCTGGCTGAAATACAGCGTATTAAATCGGAAGGAGATTTCGAAGCCGGTAAAAAGCTGGTAGAAACATATGGTGTAAAAGTGGATAAAACTTTACATGAAGAGGTTCTGGCAAGGTTTAAAAAACTGAATGTAGCTCCCTACGGCGGTTTCATGAATCCTGTTTTTACCCTTGTTGAAGAGAACGGCAAAGTAACTGATGTGAAAGTAGAATATCCTGACGATTATGCCGGGCAGATGCTGGAGTATTCGAAAAATTATTCATTTTTACCGAGTTGGTAATACAA
>CAZOXJ010000014.1:0-1412 GCA_964583325.1 uncultured Lentimicrobiaceae bacterium | reverse complement strand
TAAAGGATAAACTTAATTTTACAGATCTAAATTTTAATGGCAATTGGGTAAACTGAAATCACTTTTTCATCAGAACGATGCTTACGCGGTATGGCATATCGGAGCCTTCAGAAGGTTTATTACCGGTCGTTTCTTTCTTACTTTCGCCATTCAGATGCAAAGCGTTATAGTAGGCTGGCAGGTTTATGATCTTACCCGCGATCCGTTTTCGCTGGGGCTCATTGGTTTGTCCGAGGCAGTTCCTTTTCTTATTGTAGCTTTATTTGCAGGCCATGTTGCCGATCTGTTCAACCGTAAATTAATTATTGCTATAACTGCCACTGCTTATGTAAGCAGTGCCGTGGTGTTGTTTTATCTGAGTTACGCCATGGACGATCTGTATAAAACTGCCGGAGTACTTCCATTGTATATAATTATAGCAATTACAGGTTTGGCCAGGGCTTTCTTTTATCCTGCGCAATCGGCATTTATGGCACAGATAGTTCCCCGCAATCTATATGCAAATTCATCTACATGGAATAGTACTGTTTGGCACATCGCCGCAGTTTCGGGGCCAGCAGCAGGTGGATTGATATATGGGTTTGCCGGAATTCATGCAGCTTTCTTTTGCGTCGTATTTTTTGCTGCTTTGAGTTTGTATTTCTTCTATTCATCCAAATCAATTCCTTTGCCTTTGCGCTCAGCGCAAGAAGGCATTTTTACAAGTCTTTCGACAGGGATAAAATTTGTATTTGGAAACCAGGTATTGTTGGGTGCCCTGGCACTTGATATGTTTGGAGTGCTTTTCGGAGGTGCGGTTGCTTTATTGCCGGTTTTTGCCTCCGAAATATTGCATACAGGCCCACAGGGACTGGGTTTTCTGCGAGCTGCCCCTGCATTGGGTGCTGTTTTAATGGCTTTAATACTTGCTTATCATCCTCCTGTCCACCGGTCAGGGATTAAACTGCTTTGGGCTGTTGGAGGATTTGGCGCATGTATAATCTTTTTCGCTTTATCACAAAATTTCTGGCTATCGCTTGTTTTGCTTGCACTCAGCGGGATGTTCGATAACGTAAGCGTTATAATCAGGGGCACTATTCTTCAAATGTATACACCCGACGAAATGCGGGGTCGTGTTGCTTCCGTTAACAGCCTGTTTATCGGATCGTCGAATGAATTAGGCTCTTTCGAATCGGGACTGGCTGCACGGATTATGGGGCTAGTGCCATCTGTTGTGTTCGGAGGAATAATGACGGTTTCTATTGTAATGGCTACTGCTGGTTTTGCTCCCAAGTTGAGGAAGATGGAGATTAAGGGGATGAAATAGGGGAGAGGGGGACTAGGAGAGGGGGGGACTAGGAGAGGGGGGGACAAGGAGAGGGGAGACAAGGAGATGTGAGATGTGTGATGTGTGATGTGTGATGTGTGATGTG
>CAZOXJ010000013.1:19402-33832 GCA_964583325.1 uncultured Lentimicrobiaceae bacterium | reverse complement strand
AAATATGCCATTACTATTCTGAACAAGAATGGCAAATCGAACGGTTTCTTTATGCATATGTATGATAAAAACATCAAGGTGAATAATATAAAGGCTCAAATGTACGATGCTTCGGGAAACCAGATCAAGAAAAAAGGCGGATTCGAAATTCTCGATTATGCGATGATCCCCGACGGAACAACATATGCCGACTACAGGATTAAAGCTATTGATCCCGAGCATTTTGAATATCCATACACCGTTGAATATACCTACGAAGTAACTTTATCGGAAGTAATAAATTATCCAGGCTGGACGCCTGTTGAGGGATTTAATATTGCGATTGAGAAATCATCGTTCACACTTATCGTTTCCAAACAGGCTATTTGCAGGTATTATGAAAAAAATCTGACTTCAAAAGCTAAAATCCAGAACGAAGCTGACCGCACCCTATATTCCTGGGAATTAACAAATTTACAGGCTTATGCCAGCGAAAATTTCAGCCCGGCACTCGAAGATTTTACACCTGAGGTAATAGTTGCACCTATAACTGTAGAGGTGGAAGGTTACGAAGGGAATTTTTCAACCTGGGAAGGCTTTGGTCTTTGGATAAACCAACTCAACAAGGGCAAAAATAACCTGAGCGACGACACTAAAGAGAAAATCAGGAAACTTACGGAGGGCATTACCGACGAAAGAGCTAAAATCAAGAAACTGTATGAATACATGCAGAATAAAACCCGCTATGTAGGAATTCAGGTCGGGATCGGTGGATTTCAGCCGTTTGACGCTGCAACTGTTGACAGGCTCTCGTATGGCGATTGCAAAGCGCTGTCGAATTACATGAAATCATTGCTCGAAACTGTAGGCATCGATTCGCGTTATACGCTGGTGCAGGCTGGCGACGACAATCCGGTTATACATACCGATTTTGCATCAAACCAGTTTAACCACGTAGTGCTTTGTGTTCCGCTTGCTGCCGATACCGTTTGGCTCGAATGTACCAGCCAGCAGAATCCGTTTAATTACATGGGGACTTTTACATCCGATCGTAAGGCACTGGTTATTGACGACAAAGGCGGGAAACTGGTAAACACTCCTGATTTAAAAATTGCGTTAAATCTCGAATCGCGTATAACAGATGTAACACTCGATCCATCCGGAAATGGTTTTGCCGATGTAAGAACCTGCTACCATGGAGCTACCTACGACAATTATGGTTATATACTCCACAGCGACCAGGCCGACAGGAAGAAGCTGGTAACCAGGCGCATTCATGTTCCTAATTTTGAACTGGACAATTTTACCATCAATGAGGATAAAAGCGAAAAGCCTTTTATTACTGAACGCATAAACCTTTCGTTTACAAGTTATAGCACAAAAGTTGGCGACAAAATGATGCTCTGCCTTAATATGATGAACAAACTGGATGAATCGCCATTTCATGCAACATCGCGAAAAACCGCAGTTTCATTTAAATGGCCTGTTTATGAAATAGATACTGTAATTTATACGCTGCCGCAAGGATATACGCTCGAAAAAATTCCTGCCAAAATAACACTGCAATCCGATTTCGGGCACTATACTACCGAGGTTACCAAAACAGGCAATTCCATTCAGTACATACGTACTTTCCAGGTATTTAAAGCCGAACATCCGGTTGACCGCTACGACGAAATAGTAACTTTTTTCGAAAAGATTGTTACTGCAGATGAAAATAAGGTGATTTTGACGAGGGTGATGTAATTGAACGGAAACAAAAGTGAGAGCATATAAGTCCCTTCCTTTCCCGGCTTCTGAAAAACTCTTACCTTTATCCCAAAGTTTTCCATCTTTTTCAGCTTATGAAATTCAGCGATATCATCGGGCAGGAGCCTTTGAAACAACGTCTTAAACGCACTGTAGCCGAAAACAGGGTAAGTCACGCACAACTTTTCCTCGGGCCCGAAGGCTCAGGGAAACTGGCGCTTGCCCTGGCTTACGGACAATATATAAATTGTCGTAACCGCACACCTGAAGACTCATGCGGCGAGTGTCCTTCGTGTAAAAAGTATTCGAAACTTATACATCCCGATCTGCATTTTATTTACCCCATCAACAAAACAAAAGAAGTTGATGATAAAAAGATTTACAGCAGGGACTTTATTGTTGCCTGGCGCGAATTCCTGCAGCAGAATAATTACTACGTTACACTTCCCGACTGGTACGAAAAAATCGGTATCGAAAAAAAGCAGGGTTTCATTAATGCCGACGAAGCCGATGGCATAAACCGCACTTTAGCCTACAAAGCTTATGAAGCTGAGTATAAGGTGATGATCATCTGGATGGTTGAAAAAATGAATTCGACTTCAGCCAATAAATTGCTTAAAAACCTGGAAGAACCATCGGACAAAACGCTTTTTATCCTTATTTCGGAAAATCAGGAACAGATTATCGCCACCATTTTGTCGCGGGCACAACTGGTAAAAGTTCCCCGGCTGGCGGATAATGACATACAACATTCGCTTGAGTTCACGCACCAGGTTGCGGCTGACGAAGCCTCCAAAATAGCCCGTCTTGCTGATGGTAATTATGCGTCAGCTTTGATGCTTGCCGGAAAAACAGGCGCCGGATCAGATTCCCTTGATGCTGAACGTGAGCGTTTTACTATATTCCGCGAATGGATGCGGCGTTGCTTTACCATTGCAGGAAACCTCAAAGATTATGATAAACTGCTGGAAACTATTCCCAGCCTTATCGGCGATGGCAGCCGCGAAAAACAGAAAGAAATGCTGGCATACAGCCTCGAAATGTTCAGGATATGCCTGCAATATAATGTCGGCAACCAGCACCTGGTAAGGCTCGATGGCGAAGAGCTTGCTTTCGTGAAAAATTTCTCCGCATTTATCCATCCCCGCAATATCAATCTTTTTGAAGAGGAATTCAACCGGGCGATCTTTCACATTGAGCGTAATGCTAATGCAACAATAGTTTTAACCGATCTTTCGCACCTCATTGCCAGGATATTGAAAATACCGGCTACGCCTCAACCTAAAAAAGTGTAAATTTGTCACTTCATACCGTAATCCTCCAAAATGCAGATTTTATGCATGCCGGGGAACGGGTTATACTAATACCACTATACCTCCGTTATTGTTCCGAAGGCGATCACCGGTGGCAACATGCTAATACAACATGGAAGAAAACATACAACTCAATATACCAAACAGGGAACTTATCGCGTCGAGGGGCTGCTGCAAAAATAGTAATCCTTTACTCAACAGGGCCGGCGCCGAACAAAAATGCGCCAAATTAGCTGCCTACGATTGGCTTCAGGATATTCCTTTACCTGGCAGCTTAGTAAAATTTGATTGTGCCGAAGTCCGGTTCAAAAACAACCATAAGGATTTTTTCAGAATCCCTTCAGGCCTTCCGGTTCATCCGGGCGATATTGTTGCTGTTGAAGCATCACCGGGACACGACATCGGCATTGTTACCCTTACCGGCGAAACTGCTCGATTGCAGATGCATCGTAAAAACCTGAATCCCGCCAAGGAAGACATCAGGAAACTTTACCGCAAGGCTAAACAAGCTGATATTGATAAATGGTTACATGCCATTGGTCATGAGCACGATGCTTTGTATAAAACCAGGGTCGCCGCGCTTAAGCTTGGCCTGAAAATGAAAGTTAATGATGTTGAATACCAGGGAGATGACACCAAAGCTATTTTTTATTACACTGCCGAGGACCGTGTCGATTTCAGGGAACTTATAAAAATTCTTGCTGACGAATTAAAGATCAGGATCGAAATGCGCCAGATTGGTATGCGCCAGGAAGCCAGCAGGTTAGGTGGTATTGGTTCGTGTGGCCGCGAGTTGTGCTGTTCCACCTGGATAAGCGGATTCCATTCGGTTTCTACTGCGGCTGCCCGTGTTCAGCAGCTTTCGCCTAATCCTCAGAAACTTGCAGGGCAATGCTCAAAACTGAAATGCTGTCTTAACTACGAAGTGGAAGCTTACAATGATGCACTAAAAGATTTCCCTGATGAAAATTCGGTTCTGAAAACCAAACAAGGTGATGTGCTTCTGCAAAAAATAGATGTATTTGCTGCAACTATGTGGTTCGGATACAAAGGCAAAGAGCACGAAATGTTTGCTCTCACTGTTGAAAGCGTGAAAAAAGTAATTGCTTTAAACAAATCAGGAAAAATACCTGATAAAATTGAAGACTTTACCGTGAAAGCGGATAAAAAACCGGAGATTGGCCTGGTTGTGGTTAGTGAGGACCTTCACCGCTTCGATAAAAAGAAACATTCGCAACCTAAATCTGATAAGCGGTAATATGAAGGTGAAAAAATCTTTTTTGCTAAAACATTCCCAAAAGCTGGTATTACTTGCAACTGTATTGCTTGCCACAGCATGCAATACCAATGTATTTCATAACGAAACGGTGCATCTGAAAAACAACGAATGGAAATCCACGGACACACTTTTTTACAGTTTTGAGTCAACAGATACGCTGGCTACCTATGATTTCTATTTTGAGGTTCGCAATACCACGGATTACGACATGCAAAACCTCTACCTTTTCATAACTGCCTTTTACCCGGGCGATACTTTTTCGCGCGACACGGCTGAATGCATTCTCGCAGCGCCCGACGGCAAATGGTATGGAAAAGGGATGGGGAAACATAAGGATAACCGGTTTCTTTTCCGCAAAGGAGTTAAATTCCGGAAATCAGGAAATTATGTAATAGCTGTAAACCAGGCTATGCGTAAGGAAACCCTGAAAGGCATTGCCGATGTTGGCATTCTGATAAAAAAACAAGAGAAATAAGAGTACGCTCGTGAATGAAATTATTTGATCAATGAAAACAAAACTGAATGAAAACGACTGGGTAAAGAGGTTCTGGAAATGGTACGTCATTACTTTGGTGTTTCTGGCAATATTTTTCGCAGCTTTATCGGCAGGCTGGTTAGGCTTTATGCCTTCATTCGAAGAACTTGAAAATCCTAAAAGTAAACTGGCCTCCGAAGTTATTTCGGCCGACCAGAAAGTATTAGGCTCGTTTTACCTCGAAAACCGTTCGAACATTCATTTCTCGGAGTTATCGCCATGGTTGGTTAAAGCTCTTATTGCTACTGAGGATTCCAGGTTCGAAAAACATTCGGGCATCGATGGTAAGGCATTAGGCAGAGCTGTTGTTGGTATGATTACCGGTACCGACAAAGGCGGCGGAAGTACAATCACACAGCAATTAGCTAAAAACCTTTTCCCTAGAAAGCGCCACTATACTATTTTTGGTGTGGGATATGCAAAGCTTAAAGAATGGATTACCGCTATAAAACTGGAACGAAACTATACCAAAGAAGAAATTCTTGCACTTTACCTCAATACCGTCGATTTTGGCAGTCTTGCTTTCGGAATAAAATCGGCATCCAAAACCTATTTCGATAAAACACCTGCTGAACTCAACCTCCAGGAATCAGCCGTATTGATCGGACTGCTCAAAGCGCCTTCCTATTTTCATCCTGTCAGAAACCAGGAACGTTCGAAAAAACGGCGCGAAGTTGTTCTTAATCAAATGGTTAAAAACGATTATATCACTCAGCAGCAGTATGATTCGGTTCGTGTTCTGCCTCTCGATATGTCGCAATACACCCTGCAGGACCATACCAGCGGACCCGGTACTTATTTCAGGGAATACCTCCGCGAATCGATGATGGCTGATAAACCCGAGAGGAATAATTACGACAATCCGGATGATTTTACAGCCGACTCCGTTCGCTGGTTGCGCGATCCAGCGTTTGGATGGGTAGCAAAAAACAAAAAAGCGGATGGCTCCTATTACAATCTTTACAAGGATGGACTGAAAATATATACAACCATCAACTCGCATATGCAGCGCTATGCCGAGGAAGCTATGACAGAGCATTTATCTCTCGATCTCCAGCCAGCTTTTTACAAACATTGGAAAGGCAACAAACATGCTCCCTACGACATGTCGGATGCAAAAGAGATACAGAAAATGCTGGTTTCGTCCAAAAAAAGATCCGACCGATATCGCAGCATGAAAAAAGCAGGCATCGACAACGATTCCATTGAGCGTGCTTTTGCAACACCTATCCCGATGCGGATATTCTCCTGGAAAGGGGATATCGATACTATTATGAGTCCGATAGACTCAATAAAATACCACAAATGGTTTCTTCACGCAGGCCTGATGTCGATGGAACCACAAACCGGTTACGTAAGGGCATATGTGGGTGGAATTAATTTTAAGTTCTTTAAATACGATCATGTGGTGGTTGCCCGCAGGCAAGTGGGCTCAACCTTCAAGCCATTTGTTTATACCGTCGCCATGCAGGATGGCCAGATGTATCCCTGCTCAAAAGTCCCCAACGTGCAGTATTCAATCGAAGCCAACGGCAAATTATGGTCGCCGTCCAATTCGAGCGATTACAAAGAAGGACAAATGGTTACCCTCAAGGAAGCACTTGCCAATTCAATCAACTGGATTTCGGCTTACCTGATAAAACGGTTTTCGCCTCAGGCAGTTATTAAGATAGCACGCAAGATGGGTATTTTCAGCCCGTTACCTCCTGTTCCGTCCATTTGCCTTGGCACTCCTGATATTTCCCTTTATGAAATGACCGGAGCTATGAGCACTTTTGCAAATAAGGGAATTTTTGTACAGCCTTTATTTATAACTCGTATCGAAGATAAAAACGGCAATGTAATCGCACAGTTTGTACCTCATCAGGATGAAGCTATGAACGAAGAAACTGCCTATATGATGATTGGCCTCATGAAAGGGGTTGTCGAAAGTGGAACCGGCGGCCGACTGAGAGGTAAATATGGCCTCACCAATCCTATTGCCGGTAAAACCGGAACAACACAAAGCAATTCCGACGGCTGGTTTATGGGACTCACTCCCGACCTGGTTACAGGCGTTTGGGTTGGCGGCGACGATCGTTCGATCCGCTTTCGGTCAACATCACTCGGGCAAGGTGCAAATATGGCTTTGCCTATCTGGGCCCTGTATATGAAAAAAGTATATGCTGATAATACGCTTCAGCTCACAAAAGGCGATTTCGAAAGGCCCGAGGGTTTAAAAGAGGATTATTTTAATTGTTCCGAATTTGATGATAACACTAACAGCGGAAGCAGCAGGTTCGACGAAGATGACAAATACTAATTAAATATACAGGTTTATTCCTGATTCAGAATATTTTGAAAATGCCTGAAAAAAAACTAGTTACAATCATTATCCCTGCTTATAACGAGGAAGCTTCCATTGGTTCACTGTTAGCTGACATGCAGCAAAGAGGGCTACATGAAAAACATGAAATCATGGTTGTTGACGATGGTTCCACCGACCGGACAGCAGAAATAGTAAAAGGATTTCCTGTACGACTTATCAGGCATGGTAACAACAAAGGCTATGGAGCAGCACTAAAATCAGGCATACGAAAAGCCAGCGGGCAGAAAGTAGTTATGCTCGACAGCGACGGACAACATGATCCTTCCTCTCTCGGGCAAGTGATCGAAATGCTGGATGAATACGACATGGTTATTGGCGAACGCGGGACAGATTCTCACCATGTGAGCAACCGCAAAAAAGGCAAATTTATAATCCGCAAAGTAGGCGAATATCTTGTAGAACAGAAACTTCCGGATTATAACTCAGGATTTCGCGGTTTTAACCGTGAACTTATTGCTCCCATGTTGCACATTATGCCAAATGGATTTTCGTTCTCAACCACCTCAACACTCGCATTTTTAAAAGAAGGTTACAGCATTGGAACTTTCCCGATCAAAGTTATTGAAAGGCATGGCCGACCCAGTTCAGTTAAGTTTATAAAAGATGGCTCTAAAACCATATTGCTGCTGTTCAGGATCATTATGCTGTTTAACCCGATGAAGGTCTTTTTCCCGGGCAGCCTTTTGGCGACAGCAACCGGACTCGTATGGGGATTTTATGGATATTACGAATACGGCAGGTTTGCCATTTCGGGTACGGTACTGCTAACTTTCGGCATGTTTATGTTCTTTTTCGGGCTAATTGCCGATCAGATGTCAATACTCAGCCGGAAAAAATCGCTGTAGCACACTATTAAATGGGAGAAAACACTATTTCGGATAAACCACTGTGGAGCGACACCGATGTTGAAAAACACTGGGATAAAGTGGCACACATTTACGTTGCCGAAAACAATAAGGTTAAAGGCGCACACGATCAACGTTTCCGCTACAGCATTCCGCATCTGCAACTTCAAAAGAACTTTACTGTACTCAATATTACAAGCCGCGATGGCGAGGCTGCCGAATACCTCCAAAAAGCGGAATCGAGTCTTGAAATTATAAATGCCGAAATATCGCAGGGACTTATTAATGTTGCCGCTTCGCTTCGCCCCTGGCTGAAACACGTTAAACTTTCGACCTATTCGGAATTGCCCTTTGCTGATCAATCATTCGATCGCATACTAAGCCTCGAAACGCTGGAACATGCTGCTGAACCTTTCATTTTCCTGAAAGAACTGCACCGCGTTTCGAAATCCGGCGCAGTAATGGTGCTCAGTTGCCCGCCTGCTACCAGCGAACCGGCATATCGCATGTATACCGCTTTGTTTGGCGGACACGGCGAAGGACCCCACAAATTTCCTTCCTCACGCACTGTAAAACAATGGCTTAAAGCAGCCGGATGGAATCTTACGTTGCACGAGGGAACTGTTTTACTACCGGTAGGCCCGCCATTTTTAAAACAATTCGCCGAAAAAATTATCCGTTCCACGCAGGGAACATTTATTGCCGAACTTGGAATCCGCCAGTTTTATGTCTGCTACAAGCCTTAACAAACTCCGGGAAGTGATAAACCATAACCTGTGCAACAGGTGTGGCAGCTGCGTGGGGTTGTCGCAGGGTAAAATTGTGTTTTCGGACAAAACCGGCGATTATCTTCCAAAAATCATCAGCGAACCGGATGACAAAACATCAGATTTAATCTGGCAGGCTTGTGCAGGAAAAGAGTTTGATTTCCCGGGTTTCAGAAACAAAATATATACTTCACAAACACCCTTTCATGTTTATACCGGTCCTTACCAGTCGATAAGTATCGGGTATGCCCGAAACGATGAAGTGCGGAAACAAGGTGCAAGCGGTGGTATTCTGAGTGCTGTTCTTATCTGGCTTCTCGAAAATAAAATGATCGACGGCGCTGTGGTTACAGGCATGTCGGATACTGAACCCTGGCTTTCAAAAAGTTTTATTGCTACTACTTCCGCTCAAATTATTGAAGCCGCTCAAAGTAAATATATTATCACTTCGGTAAATGAAATCCTGCCCGAAATCGGCAGTTTTAAAGGCAGGCTGGCCTATGTCGGTCTTCCCGGACAGGTTCAGTCCATTCGCAAACTGCAGCAGGCCAATCATCCGTGGGTTCAGAATATTGAATATATTTTCGGACCTTTTTATGGCAACACACTTCATTTTTCATCGGTTCGCAGTTTCCTGAAATCATACGGGTATAACGACTATACTCAAATTACAAAACTTTATTTCAGGTATGGCGAATGGCCGGGAAATATGCGTGTGGAATTCCGTAATGGCGAAGTAATTCAGTTGCCGAAATTTCATGCCAATTACCTGATTCCTTTTCATATACTTAAGAACAGTTTGTTGTGCAGCGATCTCAGCAATGAGTTTACTGATATTTCGGGTGGCGATGCGTGGGCACCGGTTTACGAAGAAAGAGGCAAAGGTTTTTCGATGGTAATAGCCCGCTCGGAAAAAGGACAACATATACTGGAGCAAATGCAACAGCAAGGAGTTCTTGATCTTCAGCCTATTGACGAAAACGAAGCCATTACTATGCATTCGCATGGCTACGATCTGAAAAAGCGCGGAACGTTTATCCGCATCCGTTACCGGAAAATGCTCGGATTGCCGGTTCCTGATTATGGTTATACAGTAAGCGGGTTCACCTTTCAGCGGTATGCCATGGAGGTATTTGTAAACCTGATGTTTTTAGCGCTGGGCACCAAAATAATGCGCTGGTTTGTTGAATTGCTGCCGCCAGCCTTTATTGGAGGCATTTTCGAACGATCGCGCAAAATCTGGAAAAAATCGACTTACAATATAAAGAGGAGTGATCTTTAAATTCCTGATTCTAAATACTGATTGGACGTTTATTCATTAGTTCAAGGTAAAAGCGGGGAACATCCCTCCTACTTCACCACAGTCATTTCCTCGACCAGATATCCTGCCCCTGCATATTTATCCACAACAAACAGCACATAACGGATATCAACGTTAATGGTTCGTTGCAGGTTTACATCGAATTTAATATCGCTGCTCATGGCTTCGGAATTACCATCGAAAGCCACACCTATCAACTCGCCGTTTGCATTTATTACCGGGCTTCCCGAATTGCCACCAGTAATATCATGGGTTGTAAGGAAACAAACATGCATGATACTATCTGACGCATATGGCCCAAAATCCTTTTTTAAAAACAACTCTTTCAATTTTGGCGAAACAATAAATTCCTCATTCGAAGGGTCTTCCTTTTCCATTACGCCCTCCAGGGTAGTGTAATAATCAGCGAAAAGCGCATCAGCCGGTTTGTAGGGTTTTGTACTTCCATAGGTTAAACGCATGGTGCTGTTGGCATCGGGATAAAAAACGGTTCCGGGGTTCATTTCGCGCAAGCCTGCTATATAGTTTCGCTTGGCTACTGTAAACTTGTCTTCATCAAGCATTTGCGCCAGGCGAGCGATCATATACACTGTTATAAATGAGTTTGCGGCCACAAAAGCGGGATCTTTTTCGAGGGTTTTCTTTTTCGGATTATTTAAAAATGCCATCAGATTTGCTTCGGATGCAAAAATGGAGCGATCGAAAATATAATCAACATACCTGCTAATATCACCTTTGTACTTCTTTTTAATTGTTTCGTAAATATCAGGAATATATTGTGTTGCAACATTTTTGGAATACAAAGTCAGCATAGTTTTCATCATTTCCTTTTCCAGTTCCGGATTAAAGGTTTTGTAGAATTTAGCAGCCCTTGTTTTATTTATTGAAATCATTTCATTGAAATCAGCTGAATCAAAACGGCTTGCAAGTTCACCGGTTTGAAATGCAATATACAGTATCCGTGTATCCTGCAGGAGTTCGCCCGTATAAATAAGTGCTTCGTTGGCGCGTGTTTCGGCAGCTGTTTTGTAAACTGCGGCAAAATCATCCATTACATTCCCGTAAAGGACTTTGCGGCTTTCGTCGGCATTAACCCATGCCATAAAATCGTCCTCCGTTTTTTTCTTATCATCATACACCTTGAGCCGTTGCAGAGCTTTGCTTTCCTGAAGCGATTTTTTCCAGAAATTTCCCAGGTATGCATAATTTCCAGCATACGCAATGCGTGTGGCATCATCGGCATCCATGTATTTCTTCATCACTTCCATTTTAGCCCACTTGGCTTTAATATCGGCAGGATTCGATTGGGTGAGTTTTTCGTTAATTCCGTATGACGTTAAATAACGGTCAGTAGCCCCAGGATACCCAAGTATCATTGAAAAATCGCCTTCTTTGATCCCTGCCAGCGAAACCGGAAGGAAATGCTTTGGAGCATAGGGCTTATTGCTTTTCGAGAATTCAGCCGGTTTACCATCAGCATCCGAATAAACACGCAACAGGCAGAAATCGCCGGTATGCCGCGGCCACATCCAGTTATCGGTATCGCCGCCAAACTTGCCTATCGACGAAGGAGGCGCGCCAACCATGCGGATATCCTTAAATGTCTGGTAAACAAACATGTAGTATTCGTTACCTTCAAACATACTTTCTACCGTAACTTCATACCCTGTTTCAGTTTCCTTTGCTTCAATAATATTATCCGATGCAGTTTGCACAGCCAATCCTCTTTCACCTTCATCCATGCCGGGAGTAACGCCTGCAAGTACCAGGGCTGTAACGTCTTCCATGCGGATGAGGAATGAAACTGTTTTATCGGGGATAGGAAGTTCTTCCTCCGGCCGCATGGCCCAGAAACCGTCAGTAAGGAAATCACTTCCCACCGAACTCTGTTCAGCAATAGCTTCGTACCCGCAATGGTGGTTGGTAATCAGCAAGCCTTTGGGAGAAATAATGGAGCCCGTACATCCGCCATAATCGAGCGAAACAATAGCATCTTTAACACAAGCCTGGTTCACATTGTATATTTGTTCGGCCGTAAGCTTCAGCCCGGCCTGCTGCATTGCAGTGATATTATATTTGCTTAAAAGCCCCGGCAGCCACATGCCTTCGTCGGCTTTGGCAAAAAGACTACATATTAATACGAAAACCAGTAATAATGATTGATTGATTGATTTCATCGATAGAAAGATTTGGAAGGTTTTGGTTTTTGGAATTTGGTATTTGGTTCTTGGAATTTGGTTCTTGGAATTTGTTTATCCGGGGTGCAATTTACAATTAAAGCATTTACCTGTTACTAAAAAAAACGAATGACGACCTACACAATCGTAAATCGTCATTCGTAAATCGTTAATCCTTTTCAGTCCTACTTCGACATCCGTTTTCTTTCGTATTCTTTGAGGTAAATTTTGCGAAGGCGCATTGATTTAGGCGTAATCTCAACCATTTCGTCAATCTGTATATATTCCAGCGCTTCTTCGAGTGTAAATTTAACAGCCGGCGGCATTCGAACAGCTTCGTCTTTTGCTGTAGTACGGAAGTTGGTCATTTGCTTGGCTTTGCTGATATTGACTCCGAGGTCGTTATCGCGCGAATTTTCGCCTACAATCTGACCTTCATAAATTTCATCAAATGGTTCAACGAAAAATCTACCTCTATCAGTAAGTTTATCAATACTATAAGCAGTTGCCATACCGGTATCAATGCTGATCAGAACTCCGGCCAGTCGCTGTGGCAAAGCTCCTTTCCAAGGCTCAAAAGCTTTGAAACGATGAGCTATAATTGCTTCGCCGGCAGTAGCCGTTAAAACCGCATTACGTAAACCAATGATACCACGCGACGGGATCACAAATTCGAGGTGCAATAAATCTCCTTTTGGAGTAATGCCCTGTAATTCGCCTTTGCGCTGCGTAACCAGTTCAATCACCTTTCCGGAGACTTCCTGCGGCGTGTCTACAATCAGCAATTCGATAGGCTCACATTTTACACCGTCAATTTCCTTGACAATTACCTGTGGCTGACCCACCTGCAATTCGTAGCCTTCGCGGCGCATAGTTTCGATAAGGATTGAAAGATGCAGGATACCGCGGCCAAATACGATAAACTGGTCCGACGCACCCGCTGATTCAACACGTAATGCAAGGTTTTTTTCTGTTTCTTTCTCGAGTCGTTCGCTCAGGTGGCGCGAAGTAACAAATTTGCCTTCCTTGCCAAAAAACGGTGAATTGTTAATGGTAAAAAGCATACTCATGGTAGGCTCATCGATATGGATATCGGGCAAACGCTCGGGTGTTTCGGGATCAGTAACTGTATCGCCGATTTCAAAACCTTCGAGGCCTACCAAAGCACAGATATCGCCTGAATGAACAGAGGGTACTTTAACACGTCCGAGTCCGGAAAAGGAATACAATTCCTTGATTTTTGACTTAGTGATGGTTCCATCCCTTTTCAGAAGTGCCACATTCATGCCTTCCTTAACCTCACCACGCGAAACACGACCTATTGCAATACGACCTACATAAGAACTGTAATCGAGGGAAGTAATCTGCATCTGTAAAGGTCCTTCGGGAATCGGAGCCTCGGGAATATATTTTATGATAGCATCAAGTAAAGGGAAAATATTATCCGTTTCTTCGAGCCAGGTGGTATTCATCCAACCTTGCTTACTCGAACCGTAAATCGTTTGGAAATCAAGCTGTTCGTCAGTAGCTTCGAGATTGAAAAACAGTTCAAATACCTGCTCCTGAACTTCATCGGGACGGCAGTTTTCTTTATCTACCTTGTTAATAACAACAATTGGTAAAAGTCCGAGTGATAATGCTTTTTGGGTTACGAACCTTGTTTGAGGCATCGGACCTTCGAACGCATCGACCAACAGCAGAACACCGTCAGCCATTTTCAAAACCCTCTCCACTTCGCCGCCAAAATCAGCGTGGCCAGGGGTATCGATGATGTTAATTTTTATACCTTTATATTCGACTGCAACATTCTTGGACGTAATAGTGATACCGCGTTCACGCTCCAGATCATTGTTGTCGAGTATAAGCTCGCCGGTTTCCTGATTGTCGCGAAACAGGTTACAGCTGTGTAATATCTTGTCAACCAGTGTTGTTTTGCCGTGGTCAACGTGGGCAATTATGGCAATGTTACGAATACTTTGCATGAAAATTTTACTTGTGAAAAAGGGTGCAAAGGTAGGGTTTATTTGCAGAGGAATTACATATGTAGAATTTTAGTTGGAATTTGGTATTTTGGGAATTCGGCAATTTGACAATGCG